>NZ_JBBMGF010000010.1:0-106712 GCF_037908325.1 Corynebacterium sp. KPL4035
CCACTCCGCAGCGCGCCCGCGCTTCTCACACGTTAAGGAAGTCCCGCCCCACGCCCAAAGATCGCCTGCGTGGGCGCGACCGAGAGGAACGCCGCCGCCTCCAGCAAGAGGAACGCGCAAATCCAATGCGCCCGGATCCAACCCGGCGCGCCGGCGATTCGGTACCGGCGTCTAAGGAGCACAAGCAAGCGCCCAAGCAAGGTTGGGACGATAACCTCTATGACGAGGACTAAAACAAAAGAAAGGCCCGGAAACGGGCCTTTCTTTTTTTAGATGTAGTTTAAGCGCGCGCCTGTTTAAGTGCGTGCTGGGCGCAGGTCGCGCGGCAGGGCGAAGGTAATCGTCTCCGTAGAGGTAGTTACCTGTTCTACGTCGCTATAGCCACGCGCATCGAGAAATTCCAATACCTCGCGTACCAGCAATTCTGGTACAGATGCACCACAGGTGACTCCGACGGTGCGCACGCCTTCCAGCCAGGCATCGTCGATCTCCTTGGCAAAATCTACGAGGTGTGAAGCCTTAGCACCAGCCTCGAGCGCGACTTCGACCAGGCGCACCGAGTTAGAGGAGTTTTTAGACCCCACCACAATCATCAGGTCGCACTTGGGGGCAATGGCTTTGACGGATTCTTGGCGGTTTTGGGTGGCGTAGCAAATATCGTCTGAAGGCGGATCTTCCAGATGCGGGAAACGCTCGCGCAGTTTATTGACGATGGTGATCGTCTCATCCACCGAGAGCGTGGTTTGGGACAGCCAAATAAGCTTCTCGTCCTG
Source organism: Corynebacterium sp. KPL4035 (assembly GCF_037908325.1). NCBI lineage: Bacteria > Bacillati > Actinomycetota > Actinomycetes > Mycobacteriales > Corynebacteriaceae > Corynebacterium > Corynebacterium sp. KPL4035. The sequence goes on from NZ_JBBMGF010000010.1 coordinate 774, forward strand.
CAGGAAATCCGGCAGCTTAGCAACGCCCTCGACGCCATCCACAAGGTGGGTAACCTCCGGTGCTTCGCCGGCGGTTCCTTCCACTTCCTCATGTCCTTCGTGGCCAACCAAGAGGATGTGATAGCCATCGCGCTGGAAGCGCTGGGCTTCCTTATGCACCTTGGTTACCAATGGGCACGTGGCGTCCAACGTTAGTTGCTTGCGCTGCGTTGCCTCTGCCCGAACGGCCGGGGAAATACCATGGGCGGAAAAGACTAGGTGGGCACCTTCTGGGGCTTCAGAGGCCTCGTCAACAAAGATGACGCCGCGTTCTGCCAAAGACTCTACGACGTAGCGGTTGTGCACGATTTGCTTGCGTACATAAATGGGCGCGCCGTACTTTTCCAGCGCCTTTTCTACGGTTTCAACCGCGCGATCTACGCCTGCGCAGTATCCGCGCGGCGCCGCGAGGAGAACATTTTTACCTTCAGTCATGGCTCCCAGAGTATCGAAACAGCACCCAAAACAATAGTGGGGCCCACCGCCACCATTCCGGCTACCCCGAGCGGGGCAATCATCTGCGCTGGCCCCTAAACTAGGCGGAAGAATACGGCAGACTGAAGAAAGGGAGGCTGTGTGAATCAACCGGCAAATACTCCGGATACTCCCTGGCCCGTTGGTAAAGTCAACGACCAAGTCAAGGGCTGGATCGAGCGCCTGGGCTACCTGTGGGTAGAGGGTCAATTAACCCAAATTAATTTCAAACCCACCTGGAAGCTGTCCTATCTCACGCTGCGTGATGTACAGCAGGAAAAGTCCGTGCAGCTGACCTGCCCATCATCAATGTTGCAGTCATTGTCAGCACCGCTAAAAGACGGCGACCGCGTCATTGTCCATGGCAAGCCGGCTTTTTATGCCGGCCGCGGTTCTTTTTCACTGTGGACCACGGAGATTCGTCATGTGGGCATAGGTGATCTACTCGCGCGCATTGAGAAATTGCGCCAGCAGCTTTCGGCAGAGGGACTTTTTGATCCTGCTCGCAAGCGGCCACTGCCTTACCTACCGCACAAAATCGGGCTGATTACCGGCCGCGGTTCGGCCGCGGAGCGAGATGTGATGGCGGTAGCTCATGATCGCTGGCCAGCGGTACAATTCCGAGTTCTCAATACCGCGGTTCAAGGTGCGAATACCGTTCCAGAGGTTATCGATGCCCTCCAGCAGCTAGATGCGGATCCAGAGGTAGACGTCATCATCATCGCCCGCGGTGGTGGCTCTGTAGAAGACCTGCTTCCCTTCTCAGAAGAAGCGCTGCAACGCGCGGTCGCGGCTGCTGGCACTCCGGTGGTCTCCGCCATCGGCCATGAGCCGGATAGCCCGGTGCTCGATAACGTCGCGGATCTGCGCGCTGCCACGCCTACCGACGCCGCAAAGCGCGTCGTCCCCTCCGTGGCCGAGGAGCGTGCCGTTATCGCAGAGGCACGCTCCCGGATGGCTGCCGCCTTGCGCGGCTGGGTGGAAAGGGAGCGACGCGGCCTGGACAATATTCGTTCCCGGCCCGTCATGGCAGACCCCATGACCCCCATTCGTACGCGCCGCGAGGAAATAGAGCGGACTCGTGCCACCATGCGCCGGGAAATTGAGGTCATGGTAGAACGCGAGACCCGCCACGTGGAGTCGCTGCGTGCTCGCGTTTCAGCTTTGGGACCTTCAGCTACTCTCGCCCGCGGGTATTCCATCGTCCAAGTGGTACCCAAAGATGGCTCCGGCCCCGAAGTTGTCACCTCTTATGAGCAATCCCCTCCCGGCGCGCAACTGCGCATCCGCGTGGGCGATGGGTCTATTACCGCTGTTTCTATGGCCTCCCAGGCCGCCGATTAATCACCGAACAAGGAGAAAACAATGTCAGAGGACACCATTGGCACCGGTCAACCAGGCCAGGATGCTTTTACCCCAGTAGAAAAATTGAGTTATGAGCAAGCCCGAGACGAGCTCATTGAAACCGTAAAGATCTTAGAGCTCGGGCAGATGGGCTTGGATGAGTCATTGAAGTATTGGGAGCGCGGCGAGGCCCTTGCCCGAACGTGCGAGGCACATCTCGACGGCGCAGCAAAGCGCGTTGAAGCAGCGCTCGAGAGGGCCGAAAAAGCAGACGCAGAAGGAGACGAGTAGTGCAGATTTATGGGTATCCAGGTGAGCGGGTGGATTTTGTGTCGAGGTCTGCGGCCGCCGGTTCCATCATGGCGGGAGACTCCCGGGAATTCGTAGAGGAATTCTTTGGCCCAGCACATACCCGCGATGATGACGAGGTGAGCTATTTCTCCCAATCCGTGGTGCTGCGCTTTACAGGCGATAAGGTACGCGAAATCGCTATTTATCCGCAGCGTTCCCAGCGTGAGCGCATCGATGTTTTTGTAGGAAAGACGCGCCTTAGCGGCTTAGATGAGGAATCCCTCGCAGAGGTCATTGCCCAGGCCGGCGACGGTCTTAGCGCCACCGCTGCGGCAGAAGGATTGGGCGAGGTTATTTTTCGGCTATAGGTGCGGAGTCGATAAACGCAGCGGTAGCAGCCTCAAAATCGCTATCGTCTGCGGCACCGGAGATAATGAGGCGGGCGTCGCCCAAATCTGTCACCCACAGGCGGCGCACGGAGTCGTCATCACTTTCTAGTACCCGCACTTGGTGCCCTTTGACCTCACGGGCAGATTCGATGCCGCGGTAGTTGGCGTCGTATTCCTTACCCGCATCATCGGCCGCCACCTGTGTCTGAGTAGACTCCACAAACCCTTGGTCAGCGGTCACCCAGCTGACCACGGTGGCGTTTTCTCCTCCCATATCAACGCGGCGGGCAGCATTAGCCTCCCAGCCCTCTGGCATATCAGGATTGCGAATAGCGCCAATTCCTGCGCGAGCTTGGGTTTCAAGGAAGGTTTGTTCATCCACTTCCTGCACCGCTCCCTGTTGAGTTTCGGAATTGATCGAGCATAGGCCGGTCGCTCCTACGGCCAGCAGCATCATGATCACCACGACGGCGAGGGACAGGGAGATATCCTTCGCGCCTTCAAAAATCTTTGGTCTTTCTTCTGCAGCCACGCGCCTTAGTATCGCACGGTGTGCTTCCAAAAAGCCACACGGCCCATTCTCCCCCGAAAGTTTGATGAATCCCCCACAAATGGGGCGCAAAATCAGACCCATTAGAGCAAAAAGTGCGAGAATGGAAAGGTAGAGCATCAAGGGGAACACCCCTCGATGAGAAAACTATGGAAGGCAACCACTACACATGTCCGAAAATACGTCTTATCTTCCTGACCGCAACCTGGCGATGGAACTGGTTCGTGTCACCGAGGCAGCAGCGCTCGCTTCCGGCCGTTGGGTAGGCCGCGGCCAGAAGAATGAGGGCGATGGCGCGGCGGTCGACGCAATGCGCAAGCTCATCAATTCCGTAGCCATGAACGGCGTCGTTGTCATTGGTGAGGGCGAAAAGGATGAGGCCCCTATGCTATTTAACGGCGAAGAGGTAGGCACCGGCGAGGGCGCCGCCATGGATATCGCCGTGGACCCCGTTGACGGAACTCGTTTGATGGCAGAAGGCCGCCCCAACGCTATCTCCGTCATCGCGGCCGCAGAGCGCGGAACCATGTATGACCCTTCCGCAGTCTTCTACATGGAAAAGATTGCTGTTGGCCCAGAAGCAGTCGGCGCTATCGACATCAACGAGTCAGTGGAGTGGAACATCAACTCCGTGGCCAAGGCGAAGAATATCCGCCCGGAAGATCTGACCGTCGTGGTCCTTGACCGCCCGCGCCACGAGCAGCTCATCTCTGAAATTCGCGCCGCCGGCGCAAAGGTGCGCCTCATTATGGATGGCGACGTTGCAGGCGCCATCGCCACCTGCCAGGATTCCAATTCCATCGACATGATGATGGGCATCGGCGGCACCCCAGAAGGCATCATCACCGCCTGCGCTATGCGCTGCATGGGCGGCGAAATCCAGGGCAAGCTGTGGCCAAAGGATGAAGAGGAAGCAGAAAAGGCCCGCGCAGCCGGCCACGATTTGGACCGCGTCCTTAAGACCACTGACTTGGTCTCCTCCGAAAACTGCTACTTCGCTGCCACCGGCGTGACCAATGGTGACATGCTGCGCGGTGTTTCCTACCGCAATTCCGGCGCTACTACCCGCTCACTGGTTATGCGTTCCAAGTCCGGCACCATCCGCTACATCGACTCCATCCATAAGCTATCCAAGCTGCAGGAATATTCCGTAGTGGATTACACCACCCCGACCAAAAACTAGGGGGCACCCCCGAAGGCGGCCCTCCTGGTAGATCTCCGCCATACTGGAAAGCACACACTACCCAATTAACTGAGGTGATCTTCACATGACTGAATACCGCATCGAACATGACACCATGGGCGAAGTAAAGGTTCCTGCAGATGCCCTGTGGCGAGCACAGACCCAGCGCGCAGTGGACAACTTCCCTATCTCCGGCCGTGGCCTCGAAAATGCGCAGATTCGCGCACTTGGCCTCCTTAAGGCAGCTTGTGCTCAGGTAAATAAGGATTCCGGCAAGTTGGACGCGGACAAGGCCGATGCCATTATCGCCGCCGCTACTGAAATCGCCGAGGGCAAGCACAATGATGCTTTCCCTATCGACGTTTTCCAGACTGGTTCGGGCACCTCGTCCAATATGAATACCAATGAGGTTATCGCCTCCTTGGCACACCAGAATGGCGTGGAGATTCACCCGAATGACCACGTGAATATGGGCCAGTCCTCTAATGACACTTTCCCCACCGCCACCCACGTTGCCGCTACTGAGGCCGCCGTTAATGACCTCATTCCGGGCTTGAAGGTTCTGCACGAGTCCCTGAGCAAGAAGGCCAAGGAATTCGCCGACGTGGTCAAGGCGGGCCGTACCCACTTGATGGACGCCACCCCGGTTACCCTCGGTCAAGAATTCGGTGGCTACGCCCGCCAGATTGAGCTGGGCATCGAGCGGATCGAGGCCACCCTGCCACGCTTGGGCGAGCTGGCCATCGGCGGTACCGCCACCGGCACCGGCCTGAATACCTCTGCGGACTTTGGCGCTAAGGTCACCGAAGAGCTCAAGAAGCTCACCGGTGTTGCGGAACTAAAGGAAGCAGAGAACCACTTTGAGGCACAGGCCGCACGCGATGGCTTGGTGGAGTTCTCCGGCGCCATGCGCGCGGTTGCTGTGTCCCTTAATAAGATTGCTAATGACCTCCGCATGATGGGCTCTGGCCCACTGACCGGCCTGGCAGAGATTCACCTGAAGGACCTGCAGCCAGGTTCCTCCATCATGCCGGGTAAGGTCAACCCGGTCATTCCGGAGGCCGTCACCATGGTTGCCGGCCAGGTGGTGGGCAATGACGCCGCAGTCGCCTTCGGCGGTGCCCAGGGCCACTTCGAGCTCAATGTCTTCATCCCGATGATGGCACGCAACGTGCTCGAGTCTGCTCGCCTGCTATCCAATGCCTCCCGCGTCTTCGCCGATAAGTGCATCGATCACATCGAGGCCAACGAGGAGCGCATGAAGCACTTTGCGGAGTCTTCCACTTCCATCGTGACCCCGCTCAACTCTGCTATTGGTTACGAGAACGCGGCCAAGGCCGCCAAGCATGCCTTGCATGAGAAGATCACTGTTCGCCAGGCCGTCATTGATTTGGGCTTTGTCGATGGCGAAAACCTCACCGAGGAAGAGCTGGATAAGCGCCTCGATGTGCTGAGCATGACTAACCGCGACCGCGATAACTTCTAAGTATCCGCCGCACCGCTACCCCGCCCGGGCAGGACCCGGGCGGGGTTTCGCATGCCTGGGGTAAGGGGGACGTCGGCAAGAGCAATGGCACATCTCACATAAAGAAGGATGCACCTCTAAAATCACCCTTTTTGCACTTGGTGCAAGTTTGCACCGAGTGTAACGTTGCATGACGTGCAAGAAGAACTATCACTACGCGAGCAGAAACGTCTCGAGACGCGCCTGCGCATAGAGGATGCCGCCACAAAACTGGTGGATGAACAGTCCTTTAGCGCAGTCACCATTGAGCGGATCTGCGAAGTAGCCGGTATTTCTCGGCGCACCTTCTTCAATTACTTCGATTCCAAGGAATCCGCCGTTTTGGGCGCTCCAAGCACCGAGTTTACGGAAGAGATGCGGGAACTCTTCCTTAATGAGCCAACGACCAGCATGGTAGACCTCGTCCTTCAGTTGGTCAGACGGCATATGGAAGGCCACCACATCAACCCGACTATCCGGGATCGCCGCAAACGCATCTCCAATGATCCAGATGCAGCTGCGGCGGCAATAAGCCGGAAGCGAGCAAAATCCATTGAGCTCATCGATCTCATTGAAGAGCGCCTTAACAAAGAACCGGAGCTTCGCGTCCTTGACAGCTGCTCTTCTAGCACCGAGGCGATGCTCATCGCCGGCCTCGTCCGTGAGGCACTTTGGTTGGCGATGGCATCCCCGGATGCAGATTGCAGCCTAGACCTCGGCGCGCGTCTCGATACTTCCCTCACGCTAATAACAGAATTTATGAAAGGAATGCGATGGTAGATACGGCTGCTAAGGCCCCCTCACAGGGCCAGTCCCGCGCCGATAACCTCGGGCTTATTTTCTCGGCCCTAATGCTCACCATGCTGATGAGCTCCTTGGGCCAAATGATCTTCTCTTCTGCTCTTCCAACCATCGTTGGTGAGCTCGGCGGCGTCGACCACATGAGTTGGGTCATCTCCGCCTTCCTTGTCACCATGACCATCGCCATGCCTATCTCCGGCAAGCTGGGTGACATGTTGGGCCGCAAGTGGCTCTACATTGGGGGTATCGCCACCTTCGTCGTGGGATCCACCCTCGGTGGCTTTGCCAACTCCATGTCGCTGCTGATTATCGCCCGCGCCGTGCAAGGCTTTGGCGCTGGATTCATGATGATCTCTTCGCAATCCATCATCGCCGAGGTCACCTCCTCCCGTGAGCGCGGCAAGTTCATGGGCATCATGGGCGGCGTCTTTGGCCTGTCTTCCGTCCTCGGCCCCGTCCTCGGCGGCTGGTTCACCGATGGCCCAGGTTGGCGCTGGGGCATGTGGATGAACATCCCGCTTGGCATCCTCGCCATCATCGTGTGCACCTTGGTGCTACACCTGCGCGTCGGTGAGGCCGACATGAAGCGCTTTGACTGGCTCGGCGCAACCTTCATCGCCATCACCACCGCTTCCCTTATTCTCATGACCACCTGGGGCGGCACCGAGTACGAGTGGGGCTCGTCCATGATCCTCACCTTAGGTGCCATCACCATCATTGGCGCCATCATCACCATCCTGGTGGAGCTGCGCGCCAAGGAACCGCTCATTCCAGTTCGCCTATTCAAAAACCGCAACATGGCCCTTACTACCCTGTCCGGCGTGGTACTGGGCCTGGCAATGTTCGGTGTTCTGGGCTACATGCCTACTTACTTGCAGATGGTGCACACCCTGACCCCAACCAAGGCGGGTCTGATGATGATCCCGATGATGGTGGGTCTTATCGGCACCTCCACTGGCGTGGGCTTCATCATTGCCCGCACCGGCCACTACAAGGTCTACCCCATCATCGGCCTAGCCATTACCGCTGGTGCATTGTTCTGGATGTCTCACCTGACCGTAGAGACTTCCCTGAAGCAGCTGGGCTGCGAGTTCTTGGTCTTCGGCATCGGCCTGGGCATGGTTATCCAGGTCCTCGTGCTCATCGTCCAGAACTCCTTCCCACTGTCCCAGGTGGGTACCGCTACCGCGGCGAATAACTTCTTCCGCCAAATCGGTTCCGCACTGGGTGCTTCCCTGGTTGGCTCCATGTTCATCCACAATATGAAGGATGAGATGGCCACCCGCATGCCAGAAGCCTTCCAAAAGATGGGCCCTGAGGGCGCCGCCTATGCAGAAAAGTTTGGCAATGCCGACGGCGGTGCCAATAGCCTCACCCCAGATTTGGTCGCGTCCTTCCCCAAGCCAATCGAGGAAGCAATCCTCAATTCCTATAATGACGGCCTGACCCCGGTTATCGCTCTGATGGTTCCGTTGGTCATCGTCGCGCTCCTTCTCCTCCTGCCTCTGCGCGAGGAGCGACTGAAGGAAACCATTGACTAATGTCGCTCACACCTGCAGAAACTGTGGCTACAAGCCAAGAGCTGCATGCCTTGCGCGATGCACTCCCGCTTGCCGACGCCCCCATTGAATCCGCCCTCGGCTATGCTCCTGGCGGCCTGCAGGCGGCATTGGATGTTCATGCCAACCCCATCGAGGTATGGCGCACCAGGGACTATCTAGTTTCCTTAGCCCGCGCACACGGTATCCCAATCCCGCGCTTTAGCCGCTTGAGCGATAACATGCGCTCATCGGCGCAGCGCTGGTTCGGCCCCTGGGACGTTCCTACGATGTAGCGCCCCACACGCCCCGCTCTCGGCGGGGTATTTTTTATTGCCAGAAACCCATCTGCCGCAGAACTTGGGACCCAATTCCCAAAATGGCAACGATGGCGGCAATGATGCCGATTGCCGCGCCGGCGCTCGATCCTCCGCCACTGCCGCTTATCGCTGGCTTTTTGGTGACCGCTACCGTCTGGTTCAGTGCTTCTCCAGCCGGGCGAGTTTCCCCGTTGCGCAGCAGGTATGGAGTAATACGCACCTCGGCCGTGCCTTCCTGCAAAGCCTCATATGTGCCTTCAGAATGCACCGCCAGAACCTCCGGATCGGACGAGGTTAGCGATGACCCCGGCACCCCCTAACCGGGCACCGTCCCATCCCGCAATGCTGAGACCAATGCTGCCGGAATCGCCCACATGGGTACCGCCGCTAAAACGTAGCCGCGCTTGCCCGTGCGGCTTCCGGTACCGCAATGGGAAATGCGTGCCGTCCTTCGAGGCGCTCTGGGGCGCCCGACACCGCGTGCTCGGAATAATGGCCGGCCGTCGTGCTGCCAACCTGTGCCTGGGCAAAATAGTGGTTGGCTGGGTTAAGCAGGCTGTAAATATGCCCCGCACCGTCAGAATAGGAACCGTTAGAGCGAATGAGCTGATTCCACTCGCTACCAGAACCGCCATCAGTAGACCAGTTAGCAATGGCGCGTTCCATCGGTGAAGAAGTGAGGTTTTCTGCGAAAAAGGCGCCGGACTTTACCGTCCACGGCTCCTCCCCGTCTCCACGGCGATGATCAAAATCGTAGTTTTCCTCCGCAGCGCGCTGCATCGCGGAGTGTTCCAATCCCCTGCTCCAGGATATGCCGTTGATATATGCGGTGCGGTCCGGTGCGACGTCGCGAAGCCTAGCACCAGCAAACGGAAGATTGGCATCCCAGGCCTTGGCGCGCAACTCATGCAACTGGCGGGTCACCGTCTCGATATGGGACTGTAGCTCAGGAGTGGCAAACACATAGGCCACACCACCATCAACCTGGGTGATGTCCAACTGGGCAACAGGCACCGAGCCTGCGGAGGGATAGGACAGCTCCCGCTGTAGGAACAGAAAGCGCCCCTGCCGTCATAGCCGCAACGGTGGACAAAGCAAGGGCACGAGTACGCACAGACATTTAAAAGCCTTAGAGAGATAGCGTACGAATACTCTCTTAACTTTATTCCTGTGCGCTGGGAAAAGCTAACGCTTCTTTTCCTCCGGCTTGGGCAAAAGCAGCTCGTATACATCAGTATCGCGCCACTGGCCCGCAAGCTCGCCGTAGGTCATCTTCGCCATGTGAGAGTAAGTGCCCACCTTCACGAATCCACGGGACTTATGCAGCCCCGCAGAACCGGCGTTTTCAGGGAAGATCCACGAGTGGATAGCCCACTTGTGCAGGTCCTTACATACCTCAATCAAGCGATCCAAAAGCGCGCCGCCGATGCCGCGGCCCTGCGCCTCGGAGCCCAAGTAAATAGAATCCTCCACTACTCCGTGGAAGACGGTGCGGGTAGATACCGGCGCCGCAGACACCCATCCCAAGACCTTCGAATCATCATCGGCTTCAACAGCCACATGCAACGAGGGCATGATTTTGCCGGCTTTGAATTCTTCAAAGGTCAGGGAACGGGTCTCGTAGGTGGCGTGCCCAGTATTGAGTCCCTGTTCATAGATCTCTCGCATCTGGGGATAGTCCGCCGCGGTAAAGGGGCGGATGCGGAAATCTTTCTTCTTTTCGTCCGAAGACGTCTGCTTGGCGTTCTCGCTCATATGCAACATTATTACTGGGCAATGCCCAGCTTCGCCACGCTGTACACATCACGATCGCCATACGCGAACATGCCTGGCCTAATCGCCGCCTTCCAGCAGGTCGGTGACGAGCTCTGCAATGGCGGAACGCTCAGAGCGCTGCAGCGTAATATGCGCAAAAAGCTCGTGCCCCTTGAGCTTTTCAATCACTGCCTGGACGCCATCGTGACGGCCCACGCGCAGGTTATCGCGCTGCGCTACGTCATGGGTGAGCACCACCCGCGAGCCCTTGCCCAGCCGAGAGAGCACGGTGAGCAAGACATTGCGCTCCAAGGACTGTGCCTCGTCCACAATGACGAAGGCATCATGCAGGGAGCGGCCGCGAATATGCGTCAAGGGCAAGACCTCAATCAGGCCGCGCTCATGGATTTCTTCCATGACGTTTTCAGACACCAAGCCTTCCAAGGTGTCATAGACTGCCTGCGCCCATGGGTTCATCTTGTCCGATTCGGTGCCCGGAAGGTATCCCAACGACTGCCCACCTACCGCATACATCGGGCGGAAGACTACGATACGGCGGTGTTCGCCGCGCTCGAGTACAGCTTCCAATCCGGCGCACAGGGCGAGTGCCGATTTACCAGTGCCGGCGCGTCCGCCAATGGAGACGATTCCGATATTTGGATCCATCAGCAAGTCCAAAGCTATGCGCTGCTCCGCGGAGCGTCCTTGCAGGCCGAAGGCATTGCTATCGCCGCGCACGAGCTCCACCACACCTTCCGCGGTGATGCGCCCCAGCGCGGACTGCGCTCCCGCTACTAGGGTAAGTCCGCAATGGACTGGTAGCTCCTCCACGGCAGTGCCCTTTTCAGTGTGAATGCCGTCTAGCATGACTTCCCCATCACGGTAGAGGGCGTCGATGACATCCGAGCTGGTTTGCACGGTTGCCATTCCGGTATAGCCGGTCAGAACCACATCCTGGGCGTGGTACTCATCCGCCTGTACACCCACTGCGCCGGCTTTCACGCGCAGTGGCACGTCCTTGGTGACTAGCACGGTATCTTTACCTTCGTGTGCAAGGTTGAGGGCGCAGGCCAGGATACGGTGGTCCCCCTCTGGGCCACGGAAGGCAGAGGGCAACAAGGATTGGTCTTGATGGTTCAATTCCACGCGCAGGGTGCCGCCATCTACGTTCACGGGGACCGGCTGGTCTAGCGCCTCATAGGTAGCGCGCAGTTCCTCCAAAAAGCGAAGAGCTTGGCGGGCGAACCAGCCAAGCTCTGGGTGATGACGTTTTCCTTCCAGTTCAGAGATAACCACAACGGGAAGGACCACATCGTGCTCTGCGAATTTGCGCAGAGCCCAAGGGTCAGAAAGCAAGACCGAGGTATCCACTACATAAGTCTTGGTAGCGACGGTGTTATCGGTTGTGGCAAGCGGAGTAGAAAGTACAGAGGGACGAGTCATGGTGGCAGGGTTCTCCCTTGAAATGCGGTAGATCAAACTTCTTCCGTATAGCCCCAAATTCCGGGGTTGCCACCCAACGTAGGCACCGAAGGTTGAAATTACATGGGTGCAAGATGAACTTTAAGAAAACGAAAAATCCCTCCGCAGCAGATGCTGCGAAGGGATTACCTCAAAAAGAGCTTTTTACTTCTCTACGGAAGAGGTGAACTTTCCGCTCTCATCCTGGAGCCAGGAGATAACGCCATTGTCGAACTGCTGGGTCCAGCCCTTGCCCTCAGTAGCCTTCTCCTCGGCAGCCTTAGGCAGGCCTACCTCTGCGTCCAGACCGCCCTGCTCCTTCCAGGTTTCAGCGATCTTGCCGACGATTGGCTGAGCTTCATCGCCATCCTTAGCCATAGCCAGCAGGTTGCCGCCATCGAAGGTTGCCAAAGAACCCTTATCGGAGGACTCTACGCTCTGTACGTCGCCCCACTCAGCCTTCTTCTCCTCGATGGCAGACGCCAGAGCTGCCGGAACCTCCTGGTCGCCATTGGCGGTGGAGACGGTCTTGGTGTCGCCGTCCTTGGAATCAGCATCCTCAGACTCGGAACCATCCGCATCCTCAGACTCGGAGGATTCCGCGTCCTTATCCTTTTCGGAGGTAGCTTCATCAACGGCGGAGCCAGCAGCGTCGGAAGCATCAGCTGCTACGGAACCGGCGGTGTCCTTAGCGTCGTTAGCTGCATCCTCGGCATCGGAGCAAGCTACGAGAGCAACGGACAGGGTTGCGGCAGCAAAGCCACCTACGATACGACGAGTCATCTTCTGCATTTCTGCATCATCCTTTCATCAAGAAAGTAAGTTAATTCTAATTTTTATTAAATCGCCCTTCATGACGAACGAAGCCCACCATAATGACACCACCCAGCGGGCGCCACCCACACGGACAGGAAGCAGACAGCAAATACTAAAGTACTACCTCCGTTTGCGCTGCTTAAAAGCCTTCTTTTTATTTTGTAACGAATTGTTAACGTTTCTTCGCGCTTGCTTAGCCCTCGCCTTTTCCCTGGCGCTTCGCTTCGGTTTCTCCTGCCGTGAGGACCGTGCGGTGCGGCCCTTGGCGACGCCCACGAAGTCCTGAATTGCCTCTCCGTCATCCTCCTTGCGCCATACCAGCGCAATCTCCGTCACCGGCACGGACTCATCCTTTAGCCCGAGTGGCACCACCTGTTTCTTGCTGAGCACCTTGAGCAGGGGGCGCGGTGCAATCGCGATTCCCACATTGGCTGCCACCACTTGGAGGGCATCGCGGACCGCGGGGACATCAACGAGCCCGGAATCGGCGAGGCGGTAGTTGAGGTGTTCATCTGCGACGTCGGCAAGCGTGAGTTCCTCGCCTACTTCGGCATAGACCGAGTCCTTCGGAACCGCAATTCCTGGAGTCTCTTTATAAAGGCGCACCACATGAAAGGAGTCATCCACGCGGGCATCCGGCAGACGCGCGAGGGCCACATCCACCTCTCCACCTAGCAGCGGAGCTAGCGCATCGTCTGCATCAACGGTGTATAAACCACCATGAGCAGTATTTTCTTCGAATCGGCGGAACCACTTTCCAGGCTCCGTACCGGTGGCAAAAGCTAAGCGCAGCATAGAGGACAGTCTACTGAAAGTGCTACGGTAAAAGCGTGACTGAAGAACATAAGCAACCATCCGGCACCGCCATGCGTGCCCAGACCGCAGCGAAGAAGCTTGGCATCTACCTGCCCGCTGCGCCGGACGAGTTTCAAAATAGTGCCATTAGCCACGAAGAGCTGCGCGAATTGCAGCATAACCCGCCCGAGTGGCTGCAAACCTTGCGTCGCGAGGGTCCTCACCCCCGCCCGGAAGTCGCCCATAAGCTAGGCATCTCTGTTACCGCGCTCAAGAAAAACGATATGGATAAGCCGCTAACCACAGCGGAAATCAATCAGCTCCTCCAAGAGCAACCAGAATGGCTCCAGCAGGCCCGCGCCACCATGGCGCAGGCCCGTGGACATGAGGTAAAGGACTAGACCAGCTTCCAGTCCTCGAGGCCCTCATACAGCGGGTAGTGCTGGGCAATCTTGTCCACGCGTGCGCGGAGGGCCTCCACATCGGCGTTCTTGCCCTGTACCAAGGCGGTGCCGATGATATCTGCGACCTCGGTAAAGGCCTCAGCATCCAAACCGCGGGTTGCCAGCGCAGAGGTACCAATGCGCAGGCCAGACGTGACCATCGGCGGACGAGGGTCATTCGGGACGGCATTGCGGTTAACAGTGATGCCTACTTCATGCAGCAGATCCTCTGCCTGCTGGCCATCCAACTCGGAATTTCGCAGGTCAGCCAAGACCAAGTGCACGTCGGTGCCGCCGGTGAGCACGTCCACGCCAGCCGCCTTAGCATCCTCCTCGGTAAGGCGCTCCGCCAGAATGCGAGCACCCTCCAAGGTGCGCTCTTGGCGCTCCTTAAACTCCTCGGTCGCGGCAATCTTCATGGCAATGGCCTTCGCAGCGACTACGTGCATCAGCGGTCCGCCCTGCTGCCCTGGGAAGACGTTGGAATTGATCTTCTTGGCATACTCCTGCTTGGCTAAAATCATGCCGGAGCGTGGGCCACCCAGGGTTTTGTGCACGGTGGTGGACACGATATCAGCGTGCGGCACCGGGCTCGGGTGCAGGCCGGCGGCCACGAGGCCAGCGAAGTGAGCCATATCTACCCATAGGTAAGCGCCGACCTCATCAGCAATTTCACGGAAGGCCGCAAAATCCATGGTGCGCGGGTAAGCAGACCAGCCACCAATAATAACCTTTGGCTTCTCTTTCAGCGCTTGCTCCCGCAGCTTATCCATGTCCACGCGCATGGTCTCTGGGTCCACCTCGTAGGCGGCAACATCATAAAGCTTGCCGGAGAAGTTCAACTTCATGCCGTGAGTCAGGTGACCGCCGTGAGCGAGGGACAAGCCCAAAATCTTGTCTCCTGGCTCAGCAATGGTGGACAGCACCGCAGCGTTCGCCTGCGCACCGGAGTGTGGCTGAACATTGGCGAATTCCGCGCCAAAAAGCTCCTTCGCGCGGTTACGAGCCAGGTCCTCCACGACGTCGACATGCTCGCAGCCTCCGTAGTAGCGGCGGCCTGGGTAGCCTTCAGCGTACTTATTGGTGAGCACGGAGCCCTGCGCCTGGAGCACAGCGCGAGGCACAAAGTTCTCAGAAGCGATCATTTCCAGAGTTTCGCGCTGGCGGGAAATCTCTCCCTGGATAGCGCCGAATACGTCCGGGTCAAGGTCGCGGAGGTCAGAGGTAAAAGAAGCCATAAAGTGTGGTCCCCTTCTCAATATCAAGCGGTATGGGCTGCTGCATATCTTATCGTGCCCAGCACCCGAAGGGGGCATACTTTTACCCATGGATTAGGCAAGTGCGACAATAGAGCCATGGCGCGCACATTGGATTCGAGTCCCTACCTAGATTTTGACCGCGAGACCTGGCGTGGTTTGCGTAAATCCATGCCCCAGGTGCTCACGGAGACCGAGGTTGAAAAACTTCGCGGCCTAGGAGACCGCATTGACCTAGATGAGGTGGCTGATGTCTACCTCCCTCTCTCCCGCCTTATCCACATGCAGGTCACAGCGCGCCAGCAGCTCACCTCAGCTACTGAATCTTTCTTGGGTAACCCTCCAACGCACGTTCCGTTTGTCATCGGCGTGGCAGGTTCGGTAGCGGTAGGAAAATCCACCACTGCCCGTCTCCTACAGGTGCTTCTGCAGCGTTGGGATTCTCACCCCGAGGTCGCGCTCGTTACTACCGACGGCTTCCTCTTCCCCACCAAGACCTTAAAAGAACGCGGTCTCATGCAGCGCAAGGGATTTCCGGAATCCTATGACCGGCGCGCATTGCTCCGCTTTGTCACCGACGTAAAATCAGGAAAGCCACTGGTCAAGGCTCCGCTGTATTCGCATATCAGCTATGACATCGTGGACGGAAAATACCAGGAAGTCCATCAACCTGACATCCTGATCCTAGAGGGTCTCAATGTGTTGCAAACAAGCCCTACGCTCACCGTGGCGGATCTCTTTGACTTTTCAGTCTACGTTGATGCCCGCACCGATGATATCGAGCAGTGGTATATTAATCGCTTCCTCACCCTGCGCCACACCGCTTTCCGCGAACCTAATGCCCACTTCTCTGCCTTTGCAGATATGGACGATGAGGAAGCGCGCGCCCAAGCCCGTGAAATTTGGCAGTCCATCAACCTGCCCAACCTCGTAGAAAATATCCTGCCCACCCGCATACGAGCCTCCCTCGTACTCAAAAAGGGCTCGCATCACTTGGTGGAACAAGTGCGGATGCGCAAGCTCTAGCGCTTATTTACCAAAGCGGCGCGAACGTTGGGAATAGTCCCGCAGGGCACGGAGAAAATCCACCTTGCGGAATGCCGGCCAGTAGGTATCTGTAAACCAGATCTCCGAGTACGCGGCCTGCCATAGGAGAAAGCCCGAAAGTCGTTGTTCACCAGAGGTACGGATAACCAGGTCTGGGTCCGGAAGCCCCTTAGTGTACAGGTGCTCACCAATAGATTCTGCGGTGACGCGATCCGCCATCTCCGCAGCAGAGGTTCCTTTCTCGGCTTCCGCGCGCACCAAGTTCTGCACTGCGTCCACGATTTCTTGGCGTCCGCCATATCCCACTGCCACATTGACGATGACTCCGGTATTGTCCTTAGTTTCCGCTGCCGCCGCCACCATGCGCTGGCGAATATCATCCGGGAGCAGATCAAGGTGGCCGACAAGGCGGACTTGGCAACCGACATCGCTGTGGGATAGGTGCATAACCACATCCGAGATGATGTCAAAGAGCAGCTCTACTTCTTGTTCGCTGCGCTTTAGATTCTCCGTGGACAGCAAATAGATGGTGACTACTTCGATATCGGTATCGCTGCACCATGAGATCATCTCTCCAATTTTCTTCGCGCCTTGGCGGTGACCGTGGCTGATATCGGTAAAACCAGCCTCGCGCGCCCACCGGCGATTGCCATCGGCCATGATGGCAATGTGTTTGGGCTGCGGCTTGCCTTTAATAAGGCGCGCCAGACGCGCTTCATAAGCCGGGTAAGCCAGCTGTTTGAGAGAACTCACGCTCATTAGTCTATCCGCCTAGAAAATGGACTTTTTGCGGTTATCGTAAATGCCAGCTTCTTTCATCGCCTCATCCACGGCTTCCTCATCAAATGGATCGATACCGTGGTCTTCCGCAAACATCATGCGGCGGCGGAAGCGTGAGTAACGGCGGTGAAAATTCCATCCCGCGATTAACACTGCAACTCCCATTAGGGCCAAGATCAGCAAGCCGATGGGCGAAGCTTTGCCAAATTCAGGACCCATTGGACCGCCTTCGGCGCCCTGGGTGCCTTGAGCAAGTACAAATGCATCATTTGCGGCTAGAACGAAAGAGCCATACACGCTCATGTCTTAAGCCTCCTCTTTTTCTTCGATGCCTGCAAAAAGGTTGTTTTCTGGCAAGGAGGTAGAAACGCGGGTTTTCGCCAGCTCAAACTCCTCGGTGGGCCACAGGCGTTGCTGTACCTCCACCGACGTCGCCAAGAAAGCACCAGCCGGATCAATCTGCGTGGCATGCGCACGCAGAGCCTCCTCGCGATTGCTGAAATAGTCTGCGCATTCCACCTGGGTCGTTACACGCGCCATGATATCTCCAAACGCGGTGTCCCAGCGCGCCAGCATCGGCCCATAGGGGCTAGTTTTGCCCTCCTCCAAGAGCAAATCATGGAATATCTTCATGCGCTGATAGACGAAGCCATGCGAGTAGTACAGCTTTAGCGGCGTCCACGCCTCACCCAACTCTGGGTGATACTCGGCATCGCCGGCCTTTTCCCACGCAATCATCGAGGCCCGATGCACCATCAAATGATCTGGGTGCGGATACCCGCCATTTTCGTCATAGGTGATGATGACGTGTGGGCGAAACTCGCGGATCACCTGGACAAATTCCTGCGCAACGGTGTCGTCTCCCTGCAACGCAAAGCAGCCCTCCGGTAGCAGCTCTTCCATAGACTTGCCTTCAACCGGATCCGGCAAACCGGAGTCGACGTAGCCCAGCCAGCGATGGTGCACGCCTAGCGCACGCGCAGCTTTAGCCATTTCTTCCCGACGAACCTCGCCCATATGTTCCTTGATCCCAGGGCGGTCCATGGCGGGGTTAATCACATCGCCGCGCTCGCCGCCGGTACAGGTCAGCACCAAAACCTCGTTGCCTTCTGCGGCATAGCGCGCGGTGGTTGCAGCCCCCTTGGAAGACTCATCGTCCGGGTGCGCGTGGATAGCTAGTAGGCGAAAATCGCTCACTGAAAATCCATCCCCTTATAAATCTAGGTTCTTTGAACAGATGATTATCCTAGTAGATAATTGGAAAACAGTGGTCCTCGGCTAGAGTGGGAAGCATGACTTCCGCCGGAAAATCTCGCTCAGCCGCCCGCTATGGCTCTCGGGGGCCTTCTGAAAAGAACTCAGGTAGCTGGACTAATAAGGCGCTGGTGCTGATCTTTATCGCCATTTTTATCGCGCTCATCTTCTTTGGCTTCCGGTACTTTCAACAAAAGGAGCGCGTGAACGCGCAGGTTTCCATCGTGACCCAAGAGGTTTTGAGCGATGACACCACCCGCGTCTGGGTCGACGTCACCCGTAACCACACCGATGAAGAGGCTTATTGCATTGTCCAAGCCTTTGATTATTCCAAGTCCGAAGTAGGCCGACGCGAGTTTCCTGTTCCCGCTGGCGGAAATGAAACCCAGCGTATCGCTGTTGACGTCCCGACCAACGCCCGCGCCGTCGCTGGCGGCGCTTATGGTTGCTCTGGCAATATCCCCGAATACTTGGATATGGATAACCCTGACTACGCGGAAAGCCGCTAGCCGCGTGTGCTAGGATTTGTAGCGCCTAGAACTGGGCATTTGCCTAGTTCCACTTTTACTTATGGCCCCAGGGACAACTAGGGGCTTTGACCACAATTCCTATCTACGGAAGGTTGCAGAATGGCTGAGCAGCAAAAGCAGTACATCACCCCAGAAACCAAGGCGAAGCTCGAGGCCGAGCTGCAGGAGCTTATCGATCATCGCCCAGTAGTCGCGGCTGAGATCAACGAGCGCCGTGAGGAAGGCGACCTCAAGGAGAACGCCGGTTACGATGCTGCTCGTGAAATGCAGGACCAGGAAGAGGCCCGCATCAAGCAGATCTCTGAGGTCCTCGCGAATGCCACCACCGAGCGCGGTGCTGTTCAGGAGGGTGTAGCCCACACTGGTTCCGTAGTTCACGTTTACTACAACGGCAACAAGGACGATAAGGAGACCTTCCTCATCGGTACCCGCGCCGCTGCTTCTGACAACAAGGATTTGGAAACCTATTCGGAGCAGTCGCCACTGGGCGCTGCCATCCTCGGCGCGCAGGAAGGTGAGACCCGCGAGTACACCGCTCCGAATGGCAAGACCATTTCCGTCACCATCGAATCCGCTGCGCCGTATGATTCTGCTAAGGCCGCTACTCCGCGCGAGTCCTAAACTTTAAGCCAATTACCACTTTGGAGAAAGAGCATATCCCCATGAAGAAGTTCTCCCGTTACGCTGCCGCTGGTCTCGTCTTCACCGCCGGCCTCTCCCTCGCTGCTTGCCACCCACCCAACCAGCAGGACTCTGATTCCAAGGTAGAAAATGCTTCTACCTTCACTGGTGAGGCCCCAATGCAAAAGGACGCTGACACCAGCTCTTCCGCACCTGAGTCCGTTGTTCAAGAGCAGCAGCCTGTAGTTGAGTCCGGTGTCCCTGAGGAGCCAGCACAGCCGCACCTGAATGGTACCGCCACCGAGCTGCCGCAGCAGTAAAAAGACGGAAGGGCCGAGGGTTTCCTCGGCCCTTTTTCATGTTATTTTTCCACGTTTACTTCCCGCACCCAGTCCCCGATTACGCCGGGCACTACAGCGGGCGGCTCGCCTAATAGGTCGCGTTTATTGGGGTCCCTTTCGACCTGCGTAGTCACGGACTTTACGCGCTTTTTCTCACTATCCTTACCGCGCATCCCCATCATCGGGCCATAAGCCCGCGCCCCGCCAGTAGAACGACCGGCATTGCCCCCGCGCGTTGCTGCGCTGTTTTCGCCGCTTCCGGTTCCAATACCAAGGCTGCCGCCCGCACCGGCACGCATACCGGGTCCTCCTACGGTTCCTGTACTGGCGCCAAGACCTGCGCGCGAACCAACTCCAGCGTAGGGAATTGCCGCGCCAGTTCCGCGTCCAAGGCTTTGGCCCAGTTGCGCACCTCTTCCGGCATGCCTTATATCGGCGCTACTGCTTAAGATTCCCGGGCCGGCTCCGAACCCACCACGCAGTGGCTGTTGCTTACCAAGAGCACCGCGACCGGCATCTGCAGGCCTTCCGGATGCCATCATCGGTGCCATACTCCCGCTCGCGGAATGCGCATTAGCTGGTGGCGCAACCGGGCCGCTACCGTTGAGCGCCCCCGTACTCACTCCAGCACCAACGGGATGTGCTGTGCCACTAGGAACCTGCCCCATCACCCCATTCGCTGCGACAGCCCCCGGCATCGATGCCCCTTGGGTGGATACTTCGTTGCCCCCAATGGTTACTTGTTCTCCCAGCCCCAGCCCTTCCAGCGCATTTCTGCCACTAGTATGCATCTGCTGGTGAAAATCGCTGATTTCCTGCGGGCTCATCCCCACAGCATCCAACCCGTTCACGTTTCCATTGACAACGTCAAAGTTTCCGGGGCCCAAATCGCCTCGCGCAATCGCCTCAGCAATCTTTTTCGGCCACACCACTGCTTCGGTAGTGTAGCGCTGAGCATCACCTTCTACTCCGACGAGTCCCGCATCGACGCCTCCGCCTCCCGACGCCGGCGATTGCTCCATCAATGCATGCTGGTAAGGCATGGCCTCTATGGCGAATCGCTGCAGGTCTGGTTGCAGCATGGCCAATGCGGCCTTTTCCGCAACTTCGCGCTCCACTGGTTCTGGGATTGCCATCACTTCCATAGCCATAGCCATCGCCGCCGGCTGCATCCCCATGAGCTTGGCATGGAATCCGGTTAGCTTCTCCCCCATGACCTTTGCATTTGCCACAAAATGGCTTCCCGACGCCGCCACCTCCCGAATCTTCGCCGCAGCCCGCGACGTAGCCTCGCTGTCATTCTCACTTTCCAAAGACCCGGCTGCTTCCTCTAACCCGCTGACAATATCGTCGACTTCCGACGCCAATGAGCTCCACCGCGCATTTGCCTCCGACACATTCCAAATCTGTGTCGACATCAGGTCCGTCGCGAGCTTCACGATGTCTGTACCCACATTCACCACCGGCATAGAAAACCCGAAGGGACTGTACCCTGGCTCCGGCTGGTTCATAATCGGCATCGACTCTACGCCTATGTCCCCACCCGCATCCGCAATCTCCATTCCCCTACTATTCGCGTCCTCCTGCGCCTGAAAACCCCGTGCTTCTCGACCTAAGCTGTCATCCAACCATTCAAGTTGTTGAGAAAACGCCCTAATCGAATTACTAGCCGAGCCTGGATCTGTCTCAAGCACTCGCTGGTGGACGGCCCCGACATGGTCTATCCCAATTACTGGAGAGAATCCCGCAGTAAGTGGTGACCTAGCTTGCGCTACTAGTGAGTTCATTTCGCGCCGCATTGTTGAAGTTTTTAATGCTGCAGACAAGATACTTTCCGTACGAATTTTCATTCTTCCCCCGAATTATTCATTAAAGTATTTCAGCCATTATTTGCTCGACTTCCGAGCATTTCTCTTGAAGATTGCTTTCAAAGCCGTAACCAGAATGGCTCACGGTAATATAGCCACGCTCTGTCTGAACTCCGCCAGTACAGAACATGTCATCAAACAACTCATTTTTGACAAATCCCACTGGCAACAGTTTTTCATCACCGTCCGACTTTTTGAGTTCTAACAGTTCCTCATCCGCCGGAGTCCTTATCGAGCTCGAAAATCCCACGACTCCCGATCGTTGAGAAGTGTCTGTAAGAGAATATGTGCAAAGAGAGAAGCCAGATTCCCTTACTACATCTCCTTCTAACTTCCCGACTCCCATATTTTTCAAAGCTTCATCTGGAATCTCCGTACACGGATCGAAAAGCTCGAAACTTGGATCAGCCGGATCGAATTCCCCCAGTGGCGGTAGGACACCGGATGATTCTCCCGGCCCCGTGGCGCCGGCCTCCCCCGGTTGGCCGGCGCCTTGCACATTTTCCTCGCCGTCGGTGCGTGCCGATTCCCCCCGATTGCTGTCCGCGTCATCCCCCAGGTCCCCGTTGGTTCCCCCTGCACCGTCGGCCGAACTAATGCCGCCAGTCTCGTCCACATTCGTGGTTTCCTCTGACGCGCTCCTCGTACCGATGTCCGCAACGCAGCTACCCAGCACAACGGAGCTACTGACCATCAACGTTGCTACGGTTACCTGACGCTTCACAACAATCCTTCGCGCACTCACTTTCTGACGAGAGGAACAAGATAGTGAAGAAGAGAACTCTTCACTTCGTTTTCCTGTTCCGGTACACAGCATGCACGGAACTCCACGAATTTTCTACGCAACCAAGAAGGTTAACGGCGATTTAACAAAATTATTCGCCCCATATGTCACATCCATAACGCCTAAAAGGCGAAGTTTCCTGCTTATTAGCTGTACTACTCCTGAGACCACCCTTCTAGACCAAATAAAGCCTAAACCCTCACTTTATCCCCCGAACTACCCCACTAATTACACGCTTGTAAGCGTTTTATGGCAGCAAAAAGGCCCGCATCTCAGTGCGGGCCTACGTGAAAAGTTGATTAGTCTCGCTGGAAATAGCTCAAGAGACGAAGAATCTCAGTGTAGAGCCAGACCAAGGTCACAGCGAGGCCGAGAGCTACGCCCCAAGCATTGCTAGCGGGAGCGCCGGCACGGATCATACGGTCAGCCTGATCAAAGTCAGTCAGGAAGGACAGCGCACCAAGAACGATGCAAACAAGTGAAAAGATAATGGCAATCGGGCCGCCATCACGCAAAGGGTTGAAGTCGAAGAAGATTGCGCCCAAGAAGTTAACCAACGCCATGACAGCAACTCCGGCGACCAAGCCGAAGAGGATCTTGGTGAATTTCGGGGTCACCTTAACTGCACCGGTCTTGTACACGATCAACATGCCGATGAATACACCAATGGTTCCAACGATTGCCTGGCCGATGATTGCCATTCCGCCTTCACCTTGGAAGTTCACATTGGCAAACATGAAGGAGAAGCCACCAACGAATAGTCCCTCAAATACGGCGTAAATCAGTGTGACCGCAGCAGAACCCCACTTCTTGCCAAAAGAAGCAACCAGCACAGTAATGAAGCCACCGATGCCACCGACCAGAGTCAATGCCATGGCAATACCTGGATTTACCATTCCCAGCCCAAAATTGATGGCTGCGGCGACGATGATGACGCCGAGGGTGATGCCTGTCTTGGTGACGACGTCATCCACGGTCATTGGACGAGCAGCTTCGTCCCCGTATCCAGAATTTTGGCGGGTACTATTTTCGGTCAGAGAACTCATTACCGGATTGCTTGAACGCACGGTTGTCCTTTCTAAGAGAGGTGCAATTTAGCTATCTCATCCTGTTCAACGAGACACCGCCCTATAAAGTTCCGCAGTCTTTCCATGTAGCTAAAAGTTTTGCGAACAGTTTCCGCATAAAGGCTGTGGAGACTTACCAAAACAAAATCTCGAGACACCATAGGAACGATGTCTCGAGACTTCACACGGTGCCCCCAGTGGGACTCGAACCCACACTGAATCGATTTTAAGTCGACTGCCTCTGCCGATTGGGCTATGGGGGCAAGGCAAGGAATATTTTAGGCTACCTTCCCCCGCAAGAGTTAACGAGGGGTACCCTCTGCAGCGAGACCTGCAATAATGCCGTCGAGAATGTCCTTTTCACTAATGAAGAAACTACGCGCAGCGCAATTTCGCTCGATTAGTTGCATGATACCTTCCACGGCTACTGCCCCACCGCCGATGACATCGGCACGGCCGGGGTGAATGACGGGGTTGAGGGCGCGGACGTCGGAAGGCAGGGCAATAAGCTGCTGCAAGAACACGCGCAGGGCACCGAAACGGAGCTCAGAGCCGTGAATGGCATCGGCATCGTAACGCTCGAGGCCTTGCGCCAGTGCGGACAGTGTGGTGAAAGTGCCCGCACAGCCGACGATGGTACGAGCCTTAGAAATAGGTACTATGTCCTCGACCTCGGCTGTTCGCTCACCGACGTACTCCGAAGCGATCTCGATCTCCGATTCGGTAGGTGGATCGGTGCGCATGATGCGCTCGGTCAGCCTGACGCACCCCATGCGCGCCGAATGAGTACCCAAGATTTCGCCATCCGCCGTTCCTACAACGAACTCAGTCGAGCCGCCACCCAGATCAATCACGCAAAATGGACCGCGGTCCGGCTCTAAATCGGCCACAGCGCCATTAAAGGACAACAGGGCCTCTTCCTCGCCCGAAACAACTTCTGCCTGAGCACCTGGCTGGATTTGGCCGAGCAGCTCAGCGGTCATATCGAAGAATTCCTGCTGATTCTTGGCATCGCGAGTAGCAGAGGTAGCGACCATCCGCGCCCGGGAGACCTTTTCAAACTTCATTTGGCGAACATAGCCCTCCAGGGCCACGCGTGCACGGTCAAGAGCCGCAGGGGCGATTTCACCTGTGGCATCCACGCCCTCTCCCAGACGGATGATTTCCATCGTACGAGTAATATCGCGGACCTTGCCATCATCTTGAACTTCAGAGATGAGCAGACGAATCGAATTTGTTCCGCAATCAATCGCAGCAACGCGAGTCATAGCATTCCTCCTATTCCGCGTTAGAAAAATCGAACTGCGCTAGGTCAATTCCCAAATCTTCTACCGTGGGCCAATCCTGGGGGATGGCACTTCCTCGAAGCTTGCCATGGTCGGCGGCCATAGCTACCGCTTCAGTTCCCAACCGGAAATGCTGCGGCCCCTCAGCCAGGGCGTAGGCAATGAGCACGTGCAGGCACTTCACGCGATCCGGCATACCTCCACCGGAGAAATCGGTGCCGAGATCTTCGATGTCATTGCGCTTGGACAAAAAGTATTCATGTGCACGCTGGTAATCAGCAGCCAAGTCCTCATCCTCACGCAGTCGGGATTCCATCCACTTCATGACGTGGGCAACTTCCAAGCGTGAAGCTTCGGCCGTAAGCCGTGGGTCGGTGAGGTAATAGAGGGTGGGGAATGGAGTGCCGTCGGCAAGCTTGGGCGCTGTCTTAATCACCGCAGGCTGGCCATCTGGCGTGCGATAAGAAATCTCCAGTACTCCGCGCGGAGTGCGGCCCAATTGCTCAGTTACTACAGCGATGTCTGCATCAGTGACGGTCATGCGGACAATTATCGCACATCCGCTTTCTCTTCCGGTGCCGGCTCAATCGGAAGATGATTTACCTGCTCGGATGGCGCTTCTTCTTTAGGGGGTTCAGCCACGGAATCCCACAAGACCTCATACCAGTCGCGGGAATCTTCTTCCTTCTGTCCGTCTGTGGTGAGCTGGTCTTCCGGCTTAATCTGCGGGTCAATGATGCGATAGGCAGTTTCGCCCTCATCAACAACCCCGAATCGGCGCCGCGCCTCCTGCTTGATGTACTCATCGGATTTATATTTATCAATCTTTTCCAGCAAAGCAGCTTTTTCATCTTGCTTGGCAGCGATTGACTCATTCAAGCGGGCAATTTCGGACCGGCCATGATAGTAATTGCGCAGGGGAACAGCGACAACCAGCAATACAACCAGCACGATAGCCACGATCACGCCTACTCCCGCGATACTCATCCGGTCTGGCTTTTGCTTCTGCTTTAGTTGTGCGCGCTGAGCTTTACGGACATCTGCAGCACGCGAGGCTACCGGAACCCTAGTGCGGCTCCGGTTTCGCTGCATCTTTCTTTCGCGTGCCATAGGTTTCCAATCCTAGCGTCGTCACTCCTGTAACAGAGACTTGGCACGCGGATTTTGGGTACACTAAAAGAAATTCTCCCTCCCAGTAAGGAATTTTTATGTCCCTCAAGCGCCTCCTACCCGTACTTACCGCAAGCCTATTTCTCGCCAGCTGCAGCCCCTCCGCCCAAGACGGTGAGTATCCCGTCTACGGCGACGATTACGATCTAAGCACCCAAGACGGCATGGCCGACTACCTCAAGGAATATAAGACCCTGCCAGATGATTACATCGACCACGATGCTAAGGAGCTAGACGGGAACGATAAGCCGGAGAGCTTTGAAGCCAACGCAGCGTCCGTCAAGAAGGCCGGCGAAGTTACCTGTAAGAGTGACGAACTGCTGCAAATCGCAAAGGACTTCTTCCAAGGCGATACGGACAAGCTAGGTAAAGCTGTAACGTCAGCAGGCGGACCCGATGAAAAATATGGTGACGTTTTTGAGGCCCTCGACATCCCCGATGACGCACCTGATAATGACAAGTATATGGCAGCAGCGATGACCCCGCTGGGGGCTGTTATGTCCTGTGGCGATGAGTTCAGCGATGAAGAACTGGAAAAGGTCGCGGCGTCCATGCACACGAGCTAAAGGCTCGAATCATATTCCCCTCACTTAAGGAATAGTCACGCCCCTCAGGCGCCTTCTTCTACTAGTAGCCGTCGGCACTCTACTGAGCGCCTGCAGCATTTCCGGCCAAGAGGAAGAATCTACCGCCCAGACTAAATCCTCCACGCCCAACAGCACTACCAGCAGCGAGGTTCCCACCACCACAAGCAGAAGCTACGATCTCAATACCAAGAGCGGCTTCATCTACCACATCAAAGAGCATGGGACGATTCCGGACTACTATTTGAATGTGTTCGCCTCCGGAGCTTCCGAGGCCGAGGAAGGCCCCACCAGCTACGAGGTCAATGCCACGACCCTGAAGAAGGCGGGTGCTGTTGCTTGCAACAATGATCAGATCCTGGACGACGCCAAGTATTTGCTAACCCATGGCGAAGGCGCACTTGCGGAGCTTGCCGCCAAGCCCGAAGAGTTTGATCAGAAATACGCCCCCGTCTACGAAGCGCTTGATATATCAGCCGATGCCCCTCCTGAAGACAGGCTATTCAGCCTATACATGGCCAGTGTTGGCTCTCTGGCAACATGCGGTGATAAATACACCGATAAAGAACTCGAAGCAGTCGCTGACGCTATCTTCAGCCTCTAGCCCTCCCCTGCAATTTCGCACACAATTTCGCTTTTGGCCTTGCAGGACTCGAATGAGTGTTTTAGACTAAGGGACGTAAATTCGATTAGGTGTGCGATTTATTTCAGGGGGACTATTTTGTGACAGCTACCGACACACCGTCAAAGAAGGCCTATTTTTCCACCAATAACCTCGACGACACCGTCTGCCTCCTGGCCTTGCTCCAGCGCATTCAATCTTGGCAGTTGTACCAATCTGTGCTTCCACGATTAGAGGACGATGTCGAATGCACCACCGCCGCTCTATCTAAGCGTGTGGGTCTGAGTTACTGGCGAGTTCTATCCGCGCTCCGCTCCCACCTACGCATGCAGGAATTGCCATTGACCACAGCGGTGCAAACCGAACATTGGATCCTAGACCTCCCGCGGCTGCACGTAATTGATGCCGAACTTGCCCCGCTTGGCGACGACGCAGAAAGCATCCAACTAGTCGATGCCGCCCTCGCGGACTTCCTTACCCCAAAGGAACCTGCTCAGCATGTCCCCACAGAATCCGAAATCCGGAGGTTCTTGCGTGACTATATCGACGGGATACTCACGCCAGATATTGAAAAGGAAATCGAGCGATCCGTTTCCATCTCCTATTCCAAAGGCCAAGCCACCATCACATTAAAAACGGATAAAGCTACTGCCAGCGCTATATCCCGCCATATCGACAAAGCAGCGCGAAAGAAAAACATCACCAAACCAGAGGCTTTGGAGGCGTTAATCTTTAACCGAACCCTGACAAAGGTAGTAATTAATACTTATGCATCTGGCGATGATGCATCTCGGGTGTATATCCCTTCGGCGGGGTGGTGCGTACTTACGGAGCAATTAAATAGTTACTCCATGACTCGTGAGCTGTGCCCGCAAGAAACTTCTTCTTACGTTCCCACCGAACAAATCTGAACATGGGTCCACGGTCGCGATGCCACATGTCGCTGGCCAGGGTGCTCAATGCCAGCGCATTATTGCCAGCTCGATCATCGAGTGGAGTATGCCGACGGTGGACCGACGAGCGTCGATAATTTGGTAACGCTGTGTCAGCACCACCACAACGTGAAGACCGATGGAAGAGCGCAGTACATCATGGATCCGATCACTGGGGACGTCGTCTGGCTCTTTTCGGACGGCACCTTCGAGATTGATCGCGCCCAAGGACCTTTGGCACCGCGCACCGTGAATTGGAAGCAAACTTGGCAACAATATCTGGACATGCGAAAGCGCCCCCGCAGTAATACGAGGGCGCTACACAAGGAGGCGATTAAGCCTTAAAGCGTGGGAATGCGGAGCGGCCAGCATAGACTGCGCCGTCGCCCAGCTCCTGCTCGATGCGCAGCAGCTGGTTGTACTTAGCTACGCGCTCCGAGCGGGCTGGAGCACCGGTCTTGATCTGACCACAATTCAGTGCGACAGCCAGATCAGCGATGGTGGTGTCCTCGGTTTCACCGGAGCGGTGGGACATCATGGTGCGGTAACCATTGCGGTGAGCCAGCTCGACAGCATCGAAGGTCTCGGTCAGGGTACCGATCTGGTTTACCTTCACCAGCAGTGCGTTGGCAGCCTTCTTCTCAATACCTTCCTGCAGACGGGCAGGGTTAGTAACGAAGAAGTCATCGCCAACAATCTGTACCTTTTCGCCAATGGCGGCGGTAAGGGCGGTGTAGCCGTCCCAATCGTCTTCTTGCAGAGGATCCTCGATGGAGACAATCGGGTACTCATCGATGAGTTCCTCATAAACCTTGGACATTTCTTCAGCGGTATGCTCGCCGCCTTCGAAGTGGTACTTACCGTCCTTGAAGAACTCGGAGGAAGCAACATCGAGCGCGAGGGCTACGTCCTTGCCCGGCTCGTAGCCAGCCTTCTTAATGGCGTCAACGATGACGTCCAGAGCAGCCTTGGTGGAATCAACGGAAGGAGCGAAGCCACCCTCGTCACCCAGACCAGTAGACAGGCCCTTGTCCTTCAGCACTGCCTTCAGTGCGTGGTAGACCTCGGCACCCATGCGCAGAGCTTCAGCGAAGGACTCAGCACCAATCGGGGCAATCATGAATTCCTGGACGTCAACGCCGGAGTCAGCGTGTGCGCCACCGTTGAGGATATTCATCATCGGCACTGGCAGTACGTGAGCATTGGGGCCACCGATGTAGCGGTACAGCGGCAGTGCAGCGGACTCTGCGGCGGCCTTGGCTACGGCGATGGAAACGCCCAGGATAGCGTTAGCGCCCAGCTCAGACTTGTTATCGGTACCGTCCAGCCTAATCAATGCTTGGTCAATGAGGCGCTGATCGTCAGCTTCGAAGCCAGCAATCTCATCGGAAATCTTCTCATTGATATTCTCAACAGCCTTCAAAACACCCTTGCCCAGGTAGCGCTCGCCGCCGTCGCGCAGCTCGTGGGCCTCGTGCACGCCGGTAGAGGCACCGGAAGGAACGCCTGCTACGCCGCGGGCGCCATCGTCAAGGAATACCTCTGCCTCAACGGTTGGGTTGCCACGGGAATCGAGAATCTCGCGGGCGAAAGTGTGGATGATATCAGCCATGCTGTTCTTCACTCCTCATCAAAATGTTCGCTCTGGACCAGCCGGCCCAGCCACGTTCTCAATTGTTGCAGAAAACGTAGCCGTGTGACACTACTTGGCACTTTGTGGAACTGAGTAAGCATTGGCGGCGTGCGCAACCTTATGCAAATAGTCGCTGGACTGATTGTAATTTAGGATTGCTTCCTTCCACTGATCTGGGTTAGAGAGATCTCTGTCACCGAAGCACAAAAGTCCGGCCGCCCCAACAGCGGCGTCATCGATTTGGTTGGGATCAGCCTTCCCATCACCATTGGCATCAGCGCCCACCGCTTCCCACGTGGTGGGGATAAATTGCATTGGGCCTACGGCGCGATCGTATTCGGAGTCTCCATCGATTTCGCCGTTATCGGTGTCTGGGGTGTGGGCCGTGTTGTTCAGGCCATCGAGGGCGATGCCGTTGATGGGGGGTTGGGGGTAGCCGGCGTCGTCAAGCTTGGAGTGCTTAAACCAATTGCCGTTATAGGTACCGTGGCGTGTTTCTACATAGCCCAAGCCGGCAAGGGTATTCCAACGCAGGTGGCAATTGGGCCACTTTTGCTGAGCAATGAGCTCAGCATTGCCATAGGCACGCAGGGCGGCCGGCGGGATGCCAGTGCGATCAGCTAAGTCAGAGGCCCAGTAGGTGAGTTTATCTGCGGTGCGCCCGGGCGCATTGACGTCAATGTGCGCGACCTCTTTGCCTTCAACGGGCGGGATGTTTTCAGGTACGGGCTGCTGAGAAGTACCGTGCCCAGTCAATAGCCATGCTACTAGCGCGATGATCACGACTACGGCTACCCCGCAGCCCCCGAATATCTGCAGCAGCCTCTTCATGGGAAGCTATCCTACATCTCCTTTGCCTGCGCGCCACAGCCGCTCTTGCGTATCAACATCGACTATCTCAGTGGTGCCATCAAAAAGGTAAGGGGCGCGGGCGCGCATTTTGGTGACGAAGCTTTGGGCGACGTCGTCAAGCGAAAAGGCAGAGATTTCCGCATGGAAAAGGACCTGCAGGAAGATATCGCCCAGTTCCTTGAGAATCTCGCTTTCCGGCTCACGATTGCGCACGGCCGCGGCGAATTCGGCGGATTCTTCCTCAAGGTAGGGCAAAAGGGAGGCATGGGTTTGTTCACGCTCCCATTCACCAATGCGCCGCGCAGTGGCCATAGTCTGGCGCGCCTGCATGACGGGATCCGCGAGGGATTCGGCCCGGATGACCGACTCCCCAGTAGCTATGCGAGCGCGGGTTTCAGGATCACATTGGTCGGTGCTGACTAAGGTTCCGATGGAATCTTCCCCTACGAGGAGATCGGAAAAGTTCCACCGCACGGAAACCGGAACTTCACCGGTGAAGTAAACGGGGCCGCGTAGCTTCCCGTGTGCTTGCATGGGGATCATGGTGGGCCAGCGTTCATCGAGCAACAGCACAGTCATGTGCACAAAGTCTAGCCCGAGTTCCCATTATGGGGCTATTCAAGGTATTTTAGGCCAATGACCTCCAGCCAGAATAGATCCCACTCCGTGACGTTGTGGACCCTCGTCGCGCTCATTATCGGTTCCACCGTTGGCGCGGGTATTTTCTCGCTGCCGCAAAACATTGCCTCCGTTGCCGGCCCAGGCGCGATGCTCATTGGCTGGCTGGTAGCGGGCGTCGGCATGCTCTCTGTGGCTTTTGTGTTCCAGATTTTGGCCCGCCGCAAGCCGCACCTTGATTCTGGCGTCTATTCCTATGTGCGCGCCGGCCTCGGCGATTTTATTGGTTTTACCTCGGGCTGGGGTTACTGGCTGGGCTCCGTTATGGCGCAGGTGGGATACGCCACCCTCTTTTTCAATACGCTGGGCCATTACCTGCCGCTTTTCGACGCCGACCATTACTGGTCCTCCGCCATCGCCGTCTCCCTTTTGTCGTGGGGAATTTTCGCGGTACTCGCCCGCGGCATCAAGCAGGCCGCCTTCATGAACCTCATCACCACGATTGCCAAGATCGTGCCCATCTTGGCTTTCGTGGTGCTCATTGCTTTCCTCGGGTTCAGCTGGGATAAATTCACCGTGGATTTCTGGGGACGTGCTTCCGAGGCCAGCGTCTTCGAGCAGGTCCAAGGAATCATGCTCTTTACCGTGTGGGTCTTCATTGGCGTGGAGGGAGCATCCGTGTATTCCAAGCAAGCCTCCAAGCGCACCGATGTCGGCCGCGCGACCGTGATCGGCTTCTTTTCCGTGCTGGCACTGTTGGTCTCTGTGTCCACCTTGAGCTTTGGCGTCATGAGCAAGGAAGAATTGGCCGCGCTGCCAGATAATTCCATGGCCTCCGTGCTGACCGAAGTCACCGGCCCCTGGGGCGGCGCCCTCATCTCCATCGGACTGTGCTTGTCCGTTCTGGGCGCCTACGTGTCCTGGCAAATGTTGTGCGCCGAGCCCATCGTGATGATGGCCATCGACGGCCTCATTCCCCGGCGCATCGGCACCATCAACGTGGCGGGCGCGCCGTGGGTAGCGCAGCTGATTTCCACGATGTCTATCCAGCTGTTCATCATCGTCTTCTACCTCAACGAGGCGTCCTATAACGCCATGGTGCAGCTAGCGACCATCATGTATCTGCTGCCGTATATCTTTTCTTCCCTGTACCTATTGCTTCTGACGTTGCGTGGCAAGGGGCTGTCTCACCCGCAGGCGGGCATCAAGTTCGATCTTTCCGGACCAGAGGTAAGCCGTAAGGACAATCGCAAGCACTTGATGATCTCTTTGCTCGCGTTCATCTATTCCCTGTGGCTGATTTACGCGGCCGACCCCGTCTACGTCCTGCTCGGCGCGCTGGCCGTAGTACCCGGCCTTATCCCCTATGTCGGTACCCGTTTGTGGAAGAAGGAACGCATTCTTAACACGTTCGAGTGGTGCGTGGTGGCCATTGTCTTGGCCGGTGCCGCCGCCGCCATTTGGGGCTTGAGCACCGGCTGGCTCACGCTCTAGCTACTCCCCTACGCTCACCACGTTCGAGGAAGCGGGCTGGGCGCCGCTGACGTTGACGGGAGCGACGTCGAAAAGCGCGCTTAGGAAATCCGCCGCCCACTGAATGAGCTCGGTATCGCGCAGCTTCGGCGAGGTAACATTGCGCCCCGCCTTGGGGAATGGCACATTGATGGCCTTCGCCGCCGCGCGGAAGCTGGATCCTGGATACAAACGCTTGAGGCGCACCTGCTTGGAATCCGGCAGCTCCACTGGGTGGAACTTGATACGGGTGCCCTGCACAGTGATATCCGATACACCGGCGCGGCGCGCTTGGTGACGCAGGCGGGCGACGGACAGTAAGCGTAAGACCTCCTGTGGCAGCGGGCCAAAGCGGTCTTCCATTTCCTCAATGACGGCCTTGAGGTCATCGTTATCTTGCGAGGCTGCAAGCTTGCGGTAGACCTCCAGGCGCAGGCGCTCGGAATCGATATAAGCCTCCGGGATATGCGCGTCCACGGGGAGATCGATACGGATTTCTTTCGGTCCCTCATCCGTCACGGTAGGAGCTTCGCCGCGAGCGAGAGATTTGAAGGTTTCTACCGCCTCGCCAACAAGGCGGACGTAAAGGTCGAAGCCAACGCCGGCAATGTGGCCAGACTGCTGGGCACCGAGCACGTTACCGGCACCACGCATCTCCAAGTCCTTCATGGCTACTGCCATGCCTGCACCAAGGTCATTATTCTGAGCGATGGTGGCAAGGCGGTCATAAGAGGTTTCCGTAAGCGTAGCGCCCTTCGGATACAGGAAGTAGGCATAGCCGCGCTCACGGGAACGACCCACGCGCCCACGCAGCTGGTGCAGCTGGGACAGGCCCATATGGTGAGCGTTTTCCACAATGAGGGTATTGGCATTAGCAATGTCCAGGCCGGTTTCCACGATGGTGGTACACACCAGAACGTCATACTCGCGGTCCCAGAAGCCTTGGACGGTCTGCTCCAGCACTTCCTCGTTCATCTGGCCGTGCGCGACGACGACGCGAGCCTCAGGTACCAAGTCACGCAGCTCGCGGGCCTTCTTTTCAATATCAGAGACCTTATTGTGGATGAAGAAGGTTTGACCATCGCGCAGCAGCTCGCGGCGGATGGCCGCGGCGACCTGCTTGTCTTCATAGGCACCGACGTAGGTCAGCACGGGGTGGCGGTCTTCCGGCGGGGTAAGGATGGTAGACATCTCGCGAATGCCCGCCATGGACATCTCCAAGGTGCGCGGAATAGGTGTAGCGGACATGGTGAGCACGTCCACGCTGGCTTTAAGAGCCTTGATATGTTCCTTGTGTTCCACACCAAAGCGCTGCTCTTCGTCTACGACGATGAGACCAAGGTCCTTCCAGTGCACACCGGTCTGCAGGAGGCGATGCGTGCCGACGACGATATCGACGCTGCCATCGGCCAAGCCCTTAAAGATGTCTTTGGCTTCTTTCTTCGAGGTAAAGCGCGAGAGCACCTCGATCTTGACGGGGAAGCCGGTCATGCGCTCGCTGAACGTATCAAAGTGCTGCTGGGCTAGCAGCGTAGTGGGCACCAAAACGGCCACCTGCATGCCGTCTTGTACGGCCTTGAAAGCAGCGCGGATGGCCACCTCGGTCTTGCCATAGCCCACATCGCCGACGACGACGCGGTCCATCGGCACCGTAGATTCCATGTCTTGTTTGACGGCGTCGATTGCAAGCATCTGGTCTTCGGTTTCGACGAAGGGGAAATTATCCTCCATCTCCGCCTGCCACGGATTGTCAGGGGCGAATTGGTGGCCGGGTGCTGCTTGTCGCTTGGCATAAAGCTCAACGAGTTCGCCCGCAATTTCGCGTACTGCGGCGCGCGCCTTCTTCTTGGTGTTCTTCCAATCGGAGCCGCCCATCTTAGACAGGTGGGGCGATTCGCCGCCGGTGTACTTGCTCAGCAAATCCAGAGAGTCCATGGGGACCCAGAGCTGGTCGGCGGGCTGGCCACGTTTCGAGGGTGCGTATTCGAGCACGATATATTCGCGGCGGCTGGTCTCATCGCCGGACTGGATGGTGCGTTCGGCCATCTTTAAGAATTTGCCAATGCCGTGGGTTTCGTGCACCACAAAATCGCCCTGTTTTAGGGCAAGCGGATCGACCTTATTGCGGCGCTTGGCGGGGCGCCGCTTCGCTTCGGCGATATCGCCTACGCGGTTGCCGGTCAGATCGGTTTCGGTGACGACAACCAGCGGGAGGGCCTCGGCGTCCTTAGGCTTTTTCACCTTGGGGAACACCAATCCAGCATGGCTTAGCGCCTGATAGAGGGTGACTTCTCCGGCGGTGGGCTCCCAGCCAGGGGTAGCAACCTTAGTGCGGATGCCCTTTTCCGCGAAGCGATCCACCATGCGCTTGATAGCGCCCTGTGCCGGAGCGATGAAGGCCGCACGGCCCCCGGCGTTGGTATGCGCGAGGAGTTGGGCCATCATGGCATCGATTTCTTCGATATTGCCGCGCGGGGTGGGCCCTGGCTCGAATTCGAGTGGGAGGGTCTCTTCTTCTGGGGCGGCAAGCATTCCCGGTGGGGAAAAAGTCCACAGCGGCAGGTCGGACTCGCCGATGGAAACCTCGAGCGATTCATAGGAGCGGTAGCTCGAGGCCTCGGTATCGAGTCCTTCGGTGGCCAATGGGCCATCAGCACCCATAGCCGCGGCTTCCCAGCCAGCGGCGAGGAACTCAGCATCGGTCTTTTCTAAATCCGCGACGCGGCGGCGAATCTTCTCCGGGCCGACCATCACCACGTGAGTGGTGGGGCGGAGGAATTCGGGGAGGGTGATCATGGGGGCGTCGGAAAGCACGGGCAAAAGCGCCTCCATGCCTTCGGCCGGAATGTGCTCGCTCACCTTGGTCAAAAGCTCCACCAAGGCGGGATTACCGGGGTGCTTGACGGCAAGGTCGGCCGCACGCTGAGCAATAGCATCCGTAATAGGAAGCTCGCGGGCAGGGAAAATATCTACGCGGCCGACCTCGATTTCCGGGATGGTGCGCTGGTCAGCTACGGAAAATTGGCGGATATCGGTAATCTCATCGCCCCAAAACTCAACGCGGACCGGATAGTCCAACGTGGTGGGGAAAATATCGATAATGCCACCTCGGGTGGCGTACTCGCCGCGCTTGGCCACCATGTCTACGTGTTTATAGGCGCGGAACTCAAGCTCACGGACCACCTCATCGAAGTCATACTCATGGTCTTCTTCGAGGTGAATGGGAGCACGACCTTCCACTTCCTTGAGGATAGGCTGGGACAGCCCGCGGGCAGCGGTGACGATGACCTGCACATTGTCCAAGTTGTGCAAAACCTGGGCGCGGCGGCCGATGATGTCGACGCCAGGGCTCAAACGCTCGTGCGGCAGTGTCTCCCATGCCGGAAACATGGCCACCTTTTCCCCCAGCATCGCCGTAAGCTCTGCGCTAAGGTCTTCCGCCTCGCGGCTGGTGGCGGTCACCACCAGCACCGGGGCGTGATGGGCCAAAGTTCCCAAGGCCCACGGCCGAGACTGATCCAAACCTGTGATGTGGAGGTCTTCCCCCACATGAGAAATCATGCCCTTAAGCTTGGGGTCCGAGGCTGCTACCTTGAGCAAGCCGGCCAGCATTGGGGTCGCCATCTATTTGCCTCCTAGCTTGGGCTTTAGTTCCATACCGGACAAACCATTCCAGCATAGATTGACAATATGCGTGGCGACGACTTCCTTGTCCGGGTTGCGCTCATCTAACCACCATTGCGCCGTGGTAGATACCATTCCTACCAGCGCTTGGCCATAAATATCCGCCAAATCCGGCTGGATACCACGGTGTTCAAACGCTTCTCGCAAAATATAAGACACCTGGCCTACCGCGGAATTTAACAGCGTGGAGAAACTGCGTTCATCGCCCGGCTTGGCATCGCGCACCAGAATGAGAAATCCATCGGTTTCTTCCTCAACATAGGTCAAGATGGCCATCACGGCCTGCTCGATGCGCTCGCGCCAGCTGCCGTTTTCCAAAGAATCAGTAATGACCTTTTCCAGTGCCAACATCTCGCGGTCAACAACGACCGCATAGAGGCCTTCCTTACCCCCAAAGTGCTCATAGACAACGGGCTTGGATACCCCGGCGCGAGCCGCGATCTCTTCGACACTGGCCCCTTCAACCCCTAGTTCCGCAAATGCGGTGCGTCCGATGGAAATGAGTTGTTCGCGCCGTTCTCGGCCGGTCATCCTTTGTCGAGCCATACCTTCTACCCTATCCCTCGCCCCGCAATTTGTGATTTACCCGGGTGCGTCAGGTACGCTATGCCTACAGCAATTTGCTGTGTTTCCCCATGGTGTAATCGGCAACACTACGGTTTTTGGTACCGTCATTCTAGGTTCGAGTCCTGGTGGGGAAGCTTTTTTAGTTTTTCTTCCTGCCGCGTCGAAAGCCTTTGAGCTCGGCTTTCTTCGCAATCGCAGCCACCTGGGCCGCGGTGTAATTAACGGGGGCTACACCAGCGCGGGGCAACACCCAGCCGCGCCAATAAGACAAGATGGCCATGCCGCTTCCGACGATGGGAGAAATGATCATGCCGAGGGCAAAATGCCCGTTGTGGGCGAAGGTCACCATAACGATGCCGGTCAGGATGGACGGCACGGCATAAAGAGGGCTGCCGCCGAAGATAGAGGGGATTTGCCCAGAAGCTACGTCGCGAACCATTCCGCCGCCCACCGCGGTAAGCACGCCAAGGAAAACGCAGGGAATAAGTGGCATGCCGTGCGTGAGTGCTTTGACGCAACCGGTAGTGGACCACACGCCGAGGATGATGGCATCACCATGTTCGCGGAAAAGCTCCCATGCCTTGCCCTTAAGATCGATAAGAAACGCAACGAGGGCTCCTCCACAGGCGAGTCCGAGGTACCACGGATCTGAAATCGCAGCCGCTGCCCCATCTGCGATGAGCATGTCACGAATCATGCCACCGGCCAGCCCAGAAAAGAGGGCGAGGAATACAAAACCCACGA
This sequence comes from Corynebacterium sp. KPL4035, assembly GCF_037908325.1. Lineage (NCBI taxonomy): Bacteria > Bacillati > Actinomycetota > Actinomycetes > Mycobacteriales > Corynebacteriaceae > Corynebacterium > Corynebacterium sp. KPL4035. The sequence continues at coordinate 38,229 of NZ_JBBMGF010000010.1, forward strand.
TGTCGAATTCGCGTCGGCGGGCAATGGTGCCACCAATGATGCCGTTCAGCACCACGCCAAGGAGGTCAAAGGCTTGATAGAGGGAATTGATGAGGGGATCAACATCATGCATGATTCTTAGGCCTCCTGCCGCGCGGGTAGAATTTCGGCGTGACTGCGGCCGTGTTTTAGTCTCCGGCGTGTCAGCATGGCTTTAATTTAACCAACTCATTTCTCTGAAAGATCGAATTTCTCATGTCTCAATCCAATGCCCGGTATTTCATCTGGTCCAATGGCCTGCAAAATTTGGGCGATCAGATTGTGGCGGCCAAGACGGTGCTGCCAGCGCTTTTTAGTGCAGCCGGCGTGCCTGCCTTCTTCGCCGGTTTGCTCACCCCTATTCGCGAATCTGGTTCGATGCTGCCGCAGGCGGCACTGACCCCGTGGGTGACCACGCATAGGGCCCGTAAGCGCCTGTGGATTATCGGTTCGCTGGGCCAAGCGATATCCGCCGCGGTCATCGCGCTAGCAGCATTCTTCCTTCGTGGGACAGCACTGGGAGTAGTAACACTGGTGGCCCTAGCGGCGCTTTCGCTTTTCCGCGCACTGTGCTCGATTGCGGGCAAGGACGTACAGGCGCGCACGATTTCCAAAGGCGCGCGTGGCCGAGTAACCGGCAGCGCGGCAGCACTCGGAGGCGGCGCCACCCTGCTTACCGGAATTATCCTCTATTTTTTGGGTGAGCTCAGTATCCCCATGATGGGCACGGTCCTCGGCGTTGGCGCGGCCACGTGGGCCATTGCCGCGTGGGTATTTTCGGGCGTGGATGAGCCGGTACCGGAGGAATCCGAAGGGGGCATCGATAAGCAGTGGTGGAAAGATACCTGGCAGCATTTTACTAGCGACGGACAATTTCGCAACTTTGTCATCGTCCGCGCGCTGCTGTTGGTATCGGCGCTTTCAACTTCTTTTATCGTGCTGCTTAGCACCAACCTGTCCGGGCTGTACGGATTCGTGCTTGCCTCGGGGCTAGCCTCGCTGGTGGGCGGGCGAATCTCCGGGGTGTATTCCGATAAGTCCTCCAAAAACACCATGGCGGTGGGAGCGGCCGTGGCTTCCATCGTGCTGGTGCTCTTGGTCGCCAGCTCACATTGGGCCCCAGATGGGGTCAATGCCTGGGTCATGCCCATTGGCTTTTTCGCCGTGAATCTGGCGCACACGGCCATTCGAGTGGCGCGAAAGACCTACGTGGTGGATATGGCCGGTGGCGATAAGCGCACCCAGTACGTAGGTGCGGCTAATACGATGATGGGCATCATCTTGCTCATCGTCGGTGGCATTTCCTCCGTGGTGGCGCTGGCCGGGCCAGAGGCGGCCCTGCTATTCCTCGCCCTCATCGGCTTTCTCGGGGTGTGGCGCGCCCGCGGCCTGAAAGAGGTTTCTCACACATAAATCGCACTCGGGCTATAGGATGTAGTCCGGAGAAGAATCAGACTCGACCCCCAGGAGCTCAAAAACCCGTGGTAGCAACAACCCCGTGTGCCGTAGTCGTCCTTGCGGCTGGTGCCGGCACCCGCATGAAATCCACCAAGCAAAAGACCTTGCACGAGATTGGCGGGCGCAGCTTGCTCGGCCACGCTCTGCATGCCGCGGCCGGGATTAATCCGGAACGCATTGTCACGGTGGTAGGCCACCAACGCGACCAGGTCTCCCCCGCTGTGGATGCCATCTCCCAGGAGCTGGACTGCGAGGTGCTGCAGGCAGTACAGGAAGAACAGCTGGGCACCGGCCACGCAGTGGCCTGCGGCTTGGAGCCGATTCCGGAGTTTGAGGGCACCATCATCGTCACTAATGGCGACGTACCGCTACTTACCCCAGAGACCATCGAGGGCCTGCGCGCTACCCACACCGAGCAGGGCAATGCAGTAACGGTGCTATCCATGCGCTTAGAGGATCCCACCGGCTACGGCCGTATCATCCGCGCTGAGGACGGCAGCGTGTCCGCCATTGTCGAGCAAAAGGACGCCTCCGAAGAGCAGCGCCGAGTCGATGAGGTCAACTCCGGCGTCTTCGCTTTTGACGGCCGCGTGCTTGCCGACGCCCTCCAGAAGCTCGACTCCAATAACGCCCAAGGCGAGCTATACATCACCGATGTGCTCGAGATCGCCCGCACCGCTGGACACGGCGTCGGCGCGCATGTGGCAGCGGATCCGGCCGAACTGGCGGGCGTCAATGACCGCGTGCAGCTCGCCGCTGCCGGCCGCGAGCTCAACCGACGCATGGTGGAAAAGGCGATGCGCGGCGGAGCCACCATCGTAGATCCGGAGACCACCTGGATTGGTGTCAATGTCACCGTGGGCTCCGATGTCATCATTCACCCCGGCACCCAGCTGTGGGAAGCGACCAGCATCGCCGATAATGCCGAGATTGGCCCCGATACCACCCTGACCAATATGCAAGTGGGCGAAGGTGCTTCCGTCGTGCGCACTCATGGCAGCGATTCTGTCATCGGCACCAACGCTAAGGTCGGCCCGTTTACCTATATCCGCCCGAAGACCGTGGTGGGCGAGGACGGAAAGCTCGGCGGCTTCGTAGAGGCAAAGAATGCGCAAATTGGTCGCGGCTCCAAGGTGCCGCACCTGACCTATATCGGCGATGCCACCGTGGGCGAGCAGTCCAATATTGGCGCCTCTTCCGTCTTTGTAAACTACGACGGAGTAAACAAGCACCACACCACCATCGGCAGCCACGTGCGCACCGGTTCTGACACAATGTTTATCGCTCCGGTCAATGTCGGTGATGGCGCGTACTCCGGTGCGGGTACAGTAATTAAGGACGATGTTCCTGCGGGAGCACTCGCAGTCTCCGGTGGCAAACAGCGCAACATCGAGGGCTGGGTTCAAAAGAAGCGCCCGGGTACTCCCGCGGCTGAGGCCGCAGCCCGTGCGCAGGACAACGAAAAGTAAGGGGCATATTCTCCCATGACTGGCAAGGTAACTGGTAGCAGCAAAAACATGAAGCTCTTCTCTGGGCGTGCACACCCAGAGCTGGCGGAGGCTGTGGCTAAGGAGCTGAAGACGGATCTGGTTCCTACTACCGCCCGCGATTTCGCTAACGGCGAAATCTTCATCCGCTTTGAAGAGTCCGTGCGTGGTGCAGACTGTTTCGTAATGCAGTCGCACACTCAGCCGCTCAATAAGTGGCTGGTGGAGCAGCTCATCATGATTGACGCTCTCAAGCGCGGATCCGCGAAGCGCATCACTGCCATCCTGCCCTTCTACCCATATGCACGCCAGGATAAGAAGCACTTGGGCCGCGAGCCGATTTCCGCTCGCCTAGTGGCAGACCTACTGCAGGCAGCCGGCGCGGACCGCATCGTCTCCGTGGACCTGCACACCGATCAGATTCAGGGCTTCTTCGATGGCCCGGTTGATCACATGCATGCTCAGCCCATCCTGACCGATTACATCAAGTCCAAGTACGCCACCGATAACATCACGGTTGTCTCCCCGGATGCCGGCCGCGTAAAGGTTGCGGAAAAGTGGGCCCATGACTTGGGCGATGCCCCGCTGGCCTTCGTGCACAAGACCCGCTCCAATACCGAGGCCAATAAGACGGTATCCAACCGCGTAGTAGGCGATGTTGAGGGCAAGGATTGCGTGCTTCTCGACGACATGATTGACACCGGCGGCACCATTGCCGGCGCCGTGCGCGTGCTGAAGGACGCCGGTGCCAAGAAGGTCATCATTGCCTGCACCCACGGCGTCTTTTCCGATCCCGCCCGCGAGCGCCTGTCTGAGTGCGGTGCAGAGGAAGTTATCACCACCGATACTCTGCCGCAGTCCACCGAGGGCTGGTCCAACCTCACGGTGCTGTCCATTGCACCGCTTTTGGCACAGACCATCCACGAGATCTTCGAGAATGGTTCTGTAACCACCCTGTTTGACCGCGCCTAAACATGATCTACTATCACTAGCCGCCGAGAATTTACTTCGGCGGCTTTTGATTTGCTAACGGTACGCGTGCTAATCTAACCCAGTCTCGGCGAGGGCGACCTCAGGATGAGGAAGCCGTTATCGACGCGATTGAAGTTAGAGCACGTTGCTTTTATATACGCCTGCGATGACTCGTCCAAGACGTCCATCGGCAGGCTTTCGTCGTTTTATCGCGTTGGCCGCGCCGCACTACTTTGACTAAGGAGAATGAAGCATGGCACAGCGCCCAGTAATCAAGGCTGAAGCACGTACCGAGTTTGGCAAGGGTGTCGCACGCCGCCTGCGCCGCGACTGGAAGGTCCCAGGCGTCATCTACGGTGCCCACCAGGAGCCGGTTCACTTCGCAGTTCCGCTGCTGGACATCCAGTCCCTCGTCCGCAACAACGGTGTCAACGCCGTTTTGGAGCTGGAGATCGACGGTGAGCAGTACCTGACCATGGTTAAGCACGTTGATCAGAACGTCCTGACCTTCGATATCGACCACGTTGACCTGCTTGCTATTAAGCGTGGCGAGAAGGTTGAGGTTGAGGTTCCGGTTACCTTGACCGGCGAGCCGGCCCCAGGCACTATGCACATCCAGGATGCTGACGTACTGCTGGTTGAGGCAGACGTACTGAACATTCCGGAGGAGCTCGAGGTTTCCATCGAGGGCCTGGAGGAGGGCGCGGTTATCACCGCCGCCGATGTCACCATGCCGGAAGACACCACCCTGGTGGCAGAGGAAGACACCGTTATCGTCTCCATCTCCCTGCCTGAGGTTGACGAGGAGCTCGAGGAAGCAGCCGAGGCTGCTGAGGAAGGCGGCGCTGACGCTGGTGCCGAGTCCGCAGATGAGGACGAAAAGTCCTCTGACTCTGAAGAGGAGTAATCCCTTCCCCTTCCTGTACGTAAACCGCCGTGAGAAATACACCTCGCGGCGGTTTCGCCGTTTTCCTTTCGCTGTATGAGACAATTGAGCGCGTGACTCCACTTCTCGTAGTAGGCCTTGGTAACCCTGGCCCCAGGTACGCAGGAACCCGCCACAATATCGGCTTCGATGTAGCTGTAGAACTCGCTGGCGAGCTCAAGAGCAGCTTTTCGGTGCACAAGAAGACCAATACCGAGGTCGCCGAGGGCATGACAGGTGGCCGCAAGATTATCTGTGCTAAGCCACGGTCTTTCATGAACCTCTCCGGCGGGCCGATCAAAGCCCTAAGCCAATATTTTCATCTCTCCGCCGCCGATATCATCGTCGTCCACGATGAACTGGAGCTCGATTTCGGCACCATTAAACTCCGCGACGGCGGCGGCGACCACGGCCATAATGGTTTGCGCTCCACCACCAAGTCCCTGGGGACAAAGGACTATAAGCGCCTTTCGATTGGCATTGGGCGCCCACCAGGCCGTATGGATCCAGCGTCGTTTGTGCTCAAGCCGTGGACAAAGCAGGAAAAGGTGGAGATCCCCATTATCTGCGCGAACTCGGTGGATGAGATCCTGCGCGTAGGATAGTCGCCATGAAACTGGCTACCCTCCGCACCGGCTTTGGCACTTCCGCTATCCGCATCGACGGCGATAACGTGGGTGTCGAATTGGATTATGAGGATGTGGGCCAGCTGCTACGCAGCGAGGACTGGCGAAAAGCCGCACAGCTTTCCGGCGAACCCGTGGTCTTCGACCACGCCGACTTGGAGGCCGTAGTCCCGAATCCCGGCAAGATTATCTGCGTCGGGCTTAATTACGCCAAACACATCCGCGAAATGGGCCGCGAATTCCCCGAACACCCCACCTTGTTCATCAAGTTCGCCGATGCCCTCACCGGCCCCTATGATGATGTCTTCATTCCAGAATATGCCACACAGAAGCTGGATTATGAAGGAGAATTGGCGGTCATCATCGGCGAGCGCGCCCACCGCGTGAACCGGAATGAGGCGCTCGACTATGTCGCCGGCTATGCCATCATGAATGACTACACGCTGCGCGATTTCCAGCGTCAGACGAGCCAGTTCCATGCCGGTAAGTCCTTCTATCGCACCGCAGGCTTCGGCCCGTGGCTCACCACCGCGGAGGAATGGGCACCTGGTTCTGGTGCTTTACTTACTACTACCGTGGGCGGCGAAGAAAGGCAGCGCGATAACACCGATGACCTTATCTTTTCAGTTGCTGAGCTGATCGAGTTTTGCTCGCAGCTTTACCCGCTCAATCCGGGAGACGTCATCGTTACCGGTACCCCAGAGGGCGTTGGATTTGCACGGGAGCCGCAGCAGTTTATTCAAGATGGTCAAAATGTCACCATTGCTATTGAGGGCTTGGGGCATATTTCCAATACAACTTTTTTCGGCGAACCAGGCTGCGGTCCAGGCTGTACCTGCTCTTAGACTGTGCCCAGATTCTCACTCCAACGAGGGCGTTGCCGTTTTCTCCCCTGCTATCGACGGCGGTTAAGCTGGGGTAATGAGCACAAAGAGCAGTAAAGCCCCTAAGAAACTCAACAAAAAGGCCTACGAGAAGGAACTCGAGCGCCTTCAGGCAGAACTCGTGGACATGCAGCAGTGGGTCGTTGAAACCGGGGCCCGCGTCGTCATCATCATGGAAGGCCGCGACGCCGCCGGCAAAGGCTCTGCTATCAAGCGCATCACCCAGTACCTCAACCCACGTACGTGCCGCGTCGAGGCGCTGCCCGCCCCGAACTCCCGTGAGCAGGGCCAGTGGTACTTCCAGCGCTATGTGGAAAAGCTGCCAACGAAGGGCGAAATTGTCATCTTTGACCGCTCCTGGTACAACCGCGCCGGCGTCGAACGCGTCATGGGCTTTTGCACCGATCAGGAATACGTCCGCTTCCTGCACCAAGCACCTACCTTTGAGCAGATGCTGGTAGAAGACGGCATCATGCTGCGCAAATACTGGTTCTCTGTCTCCGATGAGGAGCAGATTAAGCGCTTTGAGTCCCGCCGCAATGATCCGCTACGCCGCTGGAAGCTCTCCCCTATGGACCTGCAATCCATTACCCGCTGGGAGGACTATTCCCGCGCGAAGGATGCCATGTTCATTCACACCGATACCCCAACCGCCCCGTGGTACACCGTGGAATCGGAAGACAAGAAGCGCTCGCGTATCAATGTCATCTCGCACCTTCTCAGCACCATTCCCTACGAGAAGATCGAGCGCAAGATGCCTGAAATCCCGCAGCGCCCTGAATCTGATGGCGAGACCTACGAGCGCCCCGCCCGCGAAGAGTTCCGCTATGTGCCTGATGTAGCAGCCAAGCTGGAGCGCAAGTCCGAGCAGAAGACGGCGAAGAAAACCTCAAAGAAGGGCAAGAAGAAGGATAAGAAGAAGTAGCAGCACCGGCCGTATTACTATCTTCAACCATGAGCACTGACACCGTCGCGGAAGCGCGTTTAGGAGATAAAATCCTCACTGCGGTGGCGGTGCTCATTGCGCTATTTTATGTCATTTCTGCCGCGAAGAATCCCAGCATAATTGAGATTATTCAGGCAGGTCTATCGTTGCTATTCCTGCCATTTATGTGGGTCTGGCGGAGCCGTCCCGTGCTCAGCGCCACGGGCTTTATCGTGCTTCTCGCAGCTTGGGCGATGGCTTGGATGAGCCAGCTTCCCACTAACCTGGGAATTACCCCGTGGGCCCTGACTGCACCCATGGCGGTGTATGCCACCTCCCGCTATGTCACACGCCGCGCCATTCCCCGCACGGTACTGGCTCTAACTATTCTTGGCTCCTTCATTTCGCCATTCATGTGGCGCATAGATCCGGAGTCTTTCTTTTTGCATTACCAACTGGACCGCCGCTACTTGGCCATGTTGGTCGTGCACTGGGCGGTTCTAGGCAGCACATATTTTATAGCTGCGCGCTACTTCGATTTAGCACGCCAGCGCGAGCAGCTAGCGCAAGAGCGATTTCGCCAAGCCCAAGAAGAAGAACGCCTGCTCATCGCACGGGAGCTGCATGATGTACTCGCTCATTCCCTCACGTTGATCAAGGTTCAGGCAAACGCCGGGATCATTGCCGCTCGTGCAAACACTGAGGCTGCCCACGATGCGCTGGCCAGTATTCGTGATGGCGCGGATTCTGCTTTGGAAGAGGTCCGCGGCATCGTCACTGCACTGCGAAGCACCGGACCTACCTCACTGGAGCCCACCACGCAGCTAGAGCACATCGAGGGCATTATCGATGGCTTCCGGGCGGCGGGCTTGGACATTAACGCGCATATACCTGAGGCCTACGAGGCTCCAGCACTTACGCAATTGGCGTTGGTGCGCATCATTTCTGAGGGTTTGACCAACGCGTTGCGCCACCAGGGCCCAGGAACCCAGGTGGATGTGGAGCTTGCGCTTGCCGACGTCGCCCGACTCACCCTAATTTCTTCCACGCCCTCCCCGACTCCCAGCGAAGTCCCAGGTAGCGGCGTGGGCCTGATCGGTGTGGAAGAACGTGCCAACGCATTGGGTGGAAAGCTAGAGAGCTGGGGCGATGCCACAAAATTCACCCTGCTCGCCGAACTTCCGTTGCAGAAGGAAAACCGTGTCTAAGATTCGTGTACTGCTTGCCGATGACCAAGCGCTGCTCGTCGCGGCTTTGTCCACGATCCTCAATGCTCAGGAGGATATTGAGGTCGTTACCACCGCGCACACCGGCAACGAAGCCGTTACCGCGGCGATAAGCCACCGCATTGACGTCGCGATTCTAGATATCCGAATGCCCGGAATGGACGGCATTGCCGCGACTCAAGCCATCCTTTCTCGGGTGCCTGACTGCCGAATCATCATGCTCACTACATTTAATGAAGATGATTTGGTGGCTCAATCTATCGCCGCTGGCGCGCATGGGTTTCTCCTCAAAGACGCCGACCCAGATGTACTGGTGGGGGCTGTGCAGGACGTCGCCAAGGGCGAATCGGTCCTAGCTGCTAAGGTAACCGGCCCAGTCTTGCAGACCTACCGCGCCGCAATTGCGCGCGGACAGCTGAGCGCGCGAGAGCGCCAAGGCTTAAGCCTTGTCACCCGTCGCGAACGAGAAGTCTTAGCCCTCATCGCCCGCGGTGCCACCAACGCGGAAATTGCCCGTGAAATGGTCATCGCGGATACGACTGTCAAGACACATATTTCCTCTCTGCTTTCCAAACTGGCTGCACGCGACCGCGTAGCTCTAGTGCTCTTGGCGCAAAAGGCTGGCATCGCCTAAGCCTCCTACCGTGGTAGGAGAACTTCGCGCTAAGGTCCATAGCCTAGGCGGAGGTTATTGCGGCGCTCTGCCGCGAGACTGGGCGGTATGAGTTTTGAGATCTCCTTTGAACACGTCACCAAATCCTTTGGTTCCCACGCGGTGCTGCGGGATGTGGACTTTCGCATTGCCCCTGGCCGCGTCCACGCCTTGCTTGGACGCAACGGGGCCGGAAAATCCACTCTCTTTTCCATCTTCCTTGGCCTGCTGCCGGCAGATTCCGGAATAGTACGCGCGGCTGGTGCCCCGTGGTCACGTGAAGTACTCGACCATGTGGGGGCATCCGTGAATGGACCCGCCTTCTACGGGCATCTTTCCGCCGCTGCCAACCTGCGCGTACATACCCGCTTGCTAGGTCTGCCGGAGTCTGAGGTAGAGCGTGTTTTAGCCATTGCGGGGCTCACCGAGGTCGGTTCCAAGAAGGCCAAGTCCTTTTCCACTGGTATGAAGGCCCGCTTGGCATTGGCGCAGGCTTTGCTAGGTGATCCGGAAATCTTGTTACTGGATGAACCTCAAAATGGTCTTGATCCACAGGGCATAGTGGAGCTGCGTACTTTGCTGCGAGACTTGGCAGCAGCAGGCCACACTGTTGTGGTCAGCTCTCATCAGCTTGGCGAGGTCCTTCATTTGGCCGACGACATCACCATTTTGTCTCAGGGCACCATTCGCTACTCCGGGTCCTTGCAGGAGCTTGCCCCCAGCGGACAATTGGAGTCCGAGTTCTTCCGCCTCACCTCTCCGGGTGGTGAGGCCGATGTTTAAGCGCTACCTTTCGGCAGAGCTGATACGCAGCCGCGGCAGCGCTGTGCAGTGGCTACCTCTTCTCGCCTTACCGCTTGCGCTAATGACCATAGTCTTTTCTGCTTTCGCTTCCCCGGCTAAGGATGCTACCGGTGTTCTCGGCTGGCAATCTATGTTTGTCACCGGCATGTACGCGCCGCTCATTGCGGTATTTGCCGCAGTTACAGAGCGCCGAGAGGTTCTCGCCCGTGGCGGCGGCACCTGGTGGCGCCGCCTCACTACTCGCTACGAACACACTGCACGCTTGGTGGTAGTGCTCGCCAGCTTGGCCGCGTTCCATCTCCTCAACTTTGGGGTGTCCTGGGCAGTAGTGTTCGCACAAGGCCGCGAACAGCACCACCTTGTGGCACTCGCCGGGCTCTATTCTTTCCTCGGTGCTGTTGGCATTGCTGGCCTTGCCTCTGCCTGCTCGCGGCGCTATGGCCTTGGCGCGACACTAATACTCAGCGTTATCTGGCAGGTTTTAAGCGTGACTTCCAAGGTCGTCGAAGGCCCTACGTGGTGGGTTTTTCCACCAGCTTGGCCCATGCGACTCTTGCTTCATTCACTGCGCATTCATCAAAATTCCGTGCCCTTGGATCCAGGCGATCCGCTCCTGCAAGAAAATCCGCTGCCGGCCCTCGCTCTGACGCTACTTCTCGCAGTAATGGGCATCTATGCGGCCATCGTCACTCCGCGCCGCCTGCGCCGCCTCGCCTTACCTCGCCGCGGCCAGACAACCCCTGCCTTTAGCGGCGCCACTGCCACGTGGCGCCCGGCCACAGCACCGCGTGCCACCGCCCGCCCCCGCTTTGCAGGCGCGCTAGTTGGTCTCCACCGGGCGGCGTGCAGCCCAGCGGTTATCGCCTGCTTGGCGTTAAGTGCCTTGGCATTGCTATTTCTTGCCCTTTTCTATCCTCCGACTTACGTCCAGGGCTTCTTTGTTTTTCTGCTTCTCCCCGTAGGGGCAGGTGTGCTGCCGGTTGTGGTGTGGCCATTACTCGCGCCGGTATGGCCGCTCAGTCACATTGAATCCCGCCATTGTTCCAGCGCCCTCCTCTGGTGGTTTTTCGGGATAGTATCCACAGTATGCATGGGCGCTTCGCTCGCGCTTAGTGCTTCTGGCAGCCCGGCTTCGGCGACCGCCATCCAACTCCCCCTAGCCATTGGGGTGGGGTATGTGATTTCGGTATTCTCTCTTCTCATCGTGATTCGTCTGGGCATCATGAGTGGCCTGGCACTGTGCATCGTCTGCACTATCGTCTCCGTGACCCTGGGCGGAGACATCCTCGCTAGAACCCCGCTGTGGTTGATCGCCTTCCCCGCATGGCCCATGAACGCGGATTCCCCTGCCCGCTATTTTCTTGCGGTGGTGCTGACAGGAATCTTCGCCACGGCTGGTACGTGGATGGTCATCCGGCTGCTTAAGACTAAAGCGCTGCAACCGGCAAACTAAGCCGAGTGGTGCTCGGTGCTCAAACCTTTTACGCTTTGCTGAAAATGCCCCGGAAAACGACTAAAGCCCGCGGGTAACCGCGGGCTATAGTTCATTGAGCTTTATAGCTCAGCAGGAGATACGCGCTTCGGCAGAACTACCGGGCGGGTACCCGCCAGCTCTTCTACGATGCGTACTACCTGGTTGGAGTAACCGAACTCGTTGTCGTACCACACATAAAGCACGAGGTGCTTGCCGGAGGCGATGGTGGCAACACCGTCGACAATGCCAGCGTGGGTATTGCCGATGAAGTCAGAGGAAACAACCTCTGGGGAGGCGATATAGGAAATCTGCTGACGCAAGTCAGAGTGCAGCGAAACGTTGCGCAGGAAGTCGTTGACCTCTTCGCGGTCTACTTCCTTTTCCAGTTCAAGGTTAAGCACGGCCATAGACACGTCCGGGGTAGGAACGCGGATGGCGTTGCCGGTGAGCTTGCCTTCGAACTCCGGCAGGGCCTTAGACACAGCCTTAGCTGCACCGGTGGCGGTAAGCACCATGTTCAGGCCCGCGGCGCGGCCACGGCGATCACCCTTGTGGTAGTTATCGATGAGGTTCTGGTCATTGGTAAACGAGTGCGCCGTTTCCACGTGGCCGTGGGTTACGCCGTAGCGGTCATTGATGACCTTGAGTACTGGGGTGATGCCGTTGGTGGTGCAGGACGCGGCGGAGAGGATCTGATCCTCATCGGTGATCTTTTCGTTATTGATGCCGTAGACGATGTTCTTGATATCGCCCTTGCCCGGTGCAGTCAAAAGCACACGAGAGATGCCCTTGGCCTTGAGGTGCTGGGACAAGCCCTCGCGGTCGCGCCACGCGCCAGTGTTATCTACCAAGATGGCGTTGTTGATGCCATAAGAGGTGTAGTCAATCTCGGAGGGATCGTTAGCGTAGATCATCTGGATCTTGGTGCCATTGGCCCAGATGACCTCGTTTTCCTCATCCACGGAGATGGTGCCGTTGAAGGCGCCGTGGACGGAATCGCGGCGCAGCAAGGAGGCGCGCTTGAGGATGTCCCCATCGCCCTTCTTGCGCAGGACGATGCCGCGCAGGCGGACTCCACCATAGGCTGCCTCGCGGGCGACGAGCAGGCGGGCAAGCAGTCGGCCAATGCGACCAAAGCCATAGAGGACGACGTCGGTGGTTTCCAAATCCACGCCTGCACCGACGATCTCGCATAGCTCGCCTTCCAGGTACATGCGGAGGTTTTCCTCGTTGGACTCCTCCCAGCCCAGTACCAAGCGGCCGAGGTCAACGCTGGCGGCGCCTAGGTTCATGTCCGCCAATTCCACCAGGATTGGCAGGGTCTCCGCCGTGGACAGGTGGCGCTGCGCAATGCGGCGGCCGTAGCGGTGGGACTTGATGATGTCGATATCCGTCTGGCCCACCAGCGGGCGGCCGAAGATGGTGGTGACAACGTTATTGTTGCGGTGCAGCTGGTGGATGAGTGGAATCATCTGCTGCGCCAGCTCGAGGCGCTCGTTCCAATCATCATGGCCAACATGTGCGTTCGCAGTCACGAAATTCATTCCTTTTCTGTCACGGGGGTGGCATTAAATCTTCAAACCTAAATATTAGCGCCTACTAGTGTGGGTTTTGGCATAGTCGGTTAAGGATGTCGGCCACAGTACCCCCGTTTATTTTGCCTACCTCTGTACCTACGAGGCAGTAGGATACGGCATCATCGTGCTGCGCACGGCGTTTCTTTAGGACCGGATTCAAAAGTGGGTAGACCGGGGGCAAGTCAGGGTGTCTCCGGGTGTACTCGGTCTCTAGCCCGCGGGCATACCGGCCAGAAAAGGCACGGGTGGAAACGGTCTGTCCACCGCTGCCAATTAGCCGCCGGTTGTAGTCGCTCGTTCCGGCTTCTCTAGCGAGCAAGAAGGCAGACCCGCACGAGCAGGCGGTAACCCCTGGCCAAGATAAAGCGGCGGCGATATCGTCTGCGGTGCGCAGTCCGCCAGCTGCGATAAGGGGAAGGTCCGGCACAGCGGCATGCACGTCGGATACTAGCTCTTTCAACTGCCTGGAATCAGGAGTCGCGGTTATATCCCACGTGCCGCGGTGTCCACCAGCCGCCGGACCTTGGACGCACAGCGCGTCGACGCCGCCACGTGCGGCCGCAATTGCCTCCGTAGGGGTGGTAACGGTGGTCCATGCCTCTGCTCCTGCGGCATGAACTTGCTCTACGTGATCAGAGTTAAAGGTCCCAAACATAGACCACACCACTCGGGCGCCGCCGCGCAGGGCTAGCTCCAGCTTTTCTTCAAAGCCAAAGGAGTAGTCGGGCTCGGGTAGCGGCTGGCTTTCTGCTTGAGCAAGCTCGCGTGCGGCTGCCAAGTACGGCTCGGGAAGTGGTTCTTGAGGACAAAAAAGGTTCACCCCGAACGGTATGCCGGCGCACTGTTCTATCTGTGTGCGAGCGGAATCAATGCTGGCAGAGCCTAAACCTAGGGTGCCGAAAGCGCCGGCCGCAAAAGCTGCGTGCACCAGTTCCGGGGTGGTGGGGCCACCGGCCATTGGCGCGGGAATTACGCTACGGGAAAGGGAGCTAATAACCTGACTCATAACACCCCACCCTACCGAGAGAGGAAGCTAGCGCAGTGGCAGCTTTAGGAGATTTTTTCGCGCGGATCTTTGGCTCGAAGGATAAGCCGCAACTAGGACTCACACCGTCCGAGCTTGAGGCGGAATGGCTTGTCGTGGGCTTGGGCAACCCCGGCGCGAAATATGCCGCTACCCGCCACAATGTGGGCTATATGGCCATCGATGATCTCCTCGCAGCCGGTGGAGATGTCCTCGAACCGGTGCGCGGGATGGATGTCCAGGCAGCTCCGCTTAATTGGGAGGGCCATAAAGTACTTGCCGTGCGTTCGGGCACCTTTATGAACCTGTCGGGGGATCCTGTGGCACCGCTAGCGCAGCAATTAGGTATCGCTCCAGACCATGTGATTGTCCTCCACGATGAGCTCGATCTGCCGGCCAATAAGGTCCGGCTCAAGCAGGGTGGCAATGAAAACGGGCACAACGGGCTCAAGTCCCTCACCGAGCGCTTAGGCACGCGCGACTACTTGCGTGTACGAATTGGCATTGCACGGCCGCCCAAGGGCTCGTCGATTCCAGACTATGTATTAGGCCCGGTGGATACCGGCGCGGACTTTGACGACGCCATTGCCACTGCAGCTAAGGCGGCTCGACTCATCGTGACCGAAGGGCTAAGCAAAGCCCAAAACCAGATTCACTCGCGCTAACACTGGGAGAATTTCTCTAGGGCCTGGGGGCTGCCGGCGGCGACGATGAAATCGGTGGGGGCGAGCTCGGTGGCGTCGGCAAGCGGGGCCCATTCCCCTTCCGCACGACGCACCGAAACCAATTGCACGCGGTGGGTACGCCAGATGGTGGAAAGGTCGAGCGGTCGGCCCACCAATGAGCTAGGAACGGCCATTTGGGTCACGCCGTAGTCGGTGGCAATTTCCGCAAAGTCCCGGAAACGCCCGCCCAGAAGGTAGGCCACGCGGCGGCCGGTATCGCGCTCTGGACGGATGACATGGTGAGTGCCAATCTGGCTCAAAATGCGCGCATGCGCCTCCGAATCTGCCTTGGCCCAGATATCTTTCACCCCCAACTCCACCAGATTAGACGCGGTAAGAATGGAGTCTTCCAGGTGGGAGCCGATAGCGACGATGACGCGCTCGACTTCCTCCACGCCCAGCTGACGTAAGGCTTCCGGGTCAGTGGTATCTGCCGCAATGGTCTCAGTGAGGTAAGGCGCTTCCTCGCGCACGCGCTTTTCGCTGGAGTCGATGCCAAGAACCTCAACGCCATTGGCCATCAACTCATGGGCTAGCGAGGAGCCAAATCGCCCCAGACCGATGACGACGACGGGAGGAATATCGATGCCGGCGCGGGTGCGACCCAGCGCCTTGAGAATATTAGCCAAGGAACGGCCTTTCTTCGGGATAGCTAAAACGCCGACTTACGGTTTTTGCCGCCAGCGCCGCTACCAAGGTGGTTGGGCCAACACGGCCCAGGTACATGATGAGGCACAGCACTATCTGCGAAGGTGCAGATAGGCTTGCGGTAATTCCGGTGGACAAGCCCACCGTAGCGAATGCGGAGAGCACTTCGAAAGAGACTTGGTCACCGCTAAACTCCGGATCGAAAAAGCGCAGGGCCGCCACGCCGAGTGTGACCACCATGACTCCGGCAAAGCTCAAGGCCAGGGCCTGGCGGGTTACCGAGCGCGGAAGGCTGCGGTGCCCGATGGTCGTGGTTTCGCGCCCAGTGAACTCAGCCGCCATCGCCGCCAAGAGCACGCACGCGGTGGTGACTTTAATGCCGCCGGCGGTACCGGCAGACCCGCCGCCGATAAACATCAAAATATCGGTGCCCATCAGGGTAATGGGGTGAGCCTGCCCGTAGTCGATGGCATTAAAGCCGGCCGTGCGCGGAGATGCACTGGCAAAGAAAGAGTTGAGCAGTTTTTCTCCCAGCGACATGGACGACATCAGCCCGGTCCATTCCATGCAGGCGAAAAAGACCGCACCAGCGACCAAGAGCACGGCCGTAGCAACCAAAGTCATGCGCGCGGTAATGGAGATGCGGTGGACCACGGGACGGTTGCGGCGCACGAGGCGTACCAGCTCCGCCCATACCGGAAAGCCCAAGCCGCCACCGATCAGCGCGGCGGCTAAGGGCAGCAGAATCCAGGCATCGGCAACAAAGGGCACTAGGTTATCGCTATTGGTGCTAAATCCCGCGTTATTGAATGCAGAAATGGCGTGAAAGATGCCTTCCCATACCGCGCGCGGAAAGGAATGACCATAGCCGATCATCAACCGCGCAGCCACGATGAGAGCGATGATGATCTCTGCCACGGCGGTAAAGGCAAAGGTAAAAATCAGCGTCTTGCGAATTCCGCCAGGAGCAATGGGGCGCCCCTCATAGGCACCCGTTTTGCGTGCTTTGAAGCTTATCCGGCCGGTAAAAAGCAGGCCGGATAGCGAGGCCAGGGACATAATGCCCAAGCCACCCAGTTGGATGAGTGCCAAGATGACCACTTGGCCGGCCGGGCTCCAAAAACTACCGGTATCCACCACGATAAGTCCGGTGAGCGATACCGCAGACGTAGCGGTAAAAAGCGCAGACAAAAAAGAAGCGCGGGCGGTGCCGGCCTCGGCGAACGGCAGCATGAGCAAAACCGTTCCCAGCAAAATGAGCAAAAGAAAGCCGGCGGCGGTTAAGCGCGCCGGTCCCCACTGCCGTATGGAAAGCAGATGTTTCACGAGCGGAAGTATAGACCTGCTTGGGGTACAAAGAAACTGCTAGCGGGCACCACCCCCGCCTCGAAGTTAAAATTGGAGCTATGACTTCGCCAAATAGCACTGCCAAGACGATTGTGATTACGGGCGCATCGGGCGGGCTGGGCGCCGCGGCCGCACGCCAGTTGCACCGCACCCGCCCGCAAGACAACCTGGTTATTATTGGCCGCAACCCGGAAAAGACTCGCGCGGTGGCACAGGAAGTGGGCGGCCAGTACTTCCTTGCCGATTTCGAGTCTTTGGGGCAGGTGCGCCGCCTGGCTGGAGAGTTGAGCGAGCTAGAGCATATCCATGCGCTAGGCAATAATGCTGGCGGCATTTTCGATGGCCCCTCCACCACTGCTGATGGATTTGAGCGCACCTGGCAGGTCAACGTGGTTGCGCCTTTCCTGTTGACCTCTTTGCTGCGCGAGAAGCTGCGCGCAGATTCTGCCAACGTGGTCCAGACCGCTTCGCTGGCCAATTTTCTCATGTCCTACTTTGAGCCAAACGATCCCGATACTGTGGAGCGCTTTAGCCCCGAGCGTGCTTATGGCAACGCGAAGTTGGGGGATATCCTGCTTACCCGCTATTTCGATGCCCACGGGCTTAATGCAGTCTCTTTCCACCCGGGCGTGCTGGCCACGGACTTCTCCAAGTCCTCGACGGGCATGATGTCCAAAATATATTCCGGACTGATCGGCAAAACCTTTGGCAAGCCTGCCGAAGGCGGCGATAACCTCGCTTACTACCTGACCGGCACGGAAGGCATCCACTTCGAATCCGGCGAATACTACAACGACAAGCGCAAACCCGGCCTGCAGCGTCCCATTGCGAAGAAGCTATCGGTAGCCCGCCGCGTCTTTGATGATTTGGGGCGCCGACTCAATGTGGAGTGGTAGTCATTTATTTAGCACTGTTCTCCCTCTGATACAGCCAGATGGCGTGTTCAAATTCAACCAGTGAATGCAGTTCCTTAAGCGGCCATTCCTCATAGAAAGCGAGCAATTTATCTCGAACTTGTTGAGGCGTCAAGCTCGGCTCTCCTAACGCCTCTCGGACAAAGCGTGTGAGCATTCTGTCAGCTTTCACACCCGGCCATCCGAGCAGCATCAAAAAATAGTCGAAAGTTACCGGCCCTAAGCCAGGCACACCGACATATGCCTTCTTTACCATGGATATGCCACGGTCTCCCTCGACTACAAGCTGTCCGAGCTCTTCTGCAGAATCAACCCCGAGCCGAACAAAGGACCGCGCTGCTTGAATAATCGCTTGAGATTTGTATTGCTCCGACTTCTTACCTGGGGAAACTTTGCCGTTCCCCATGCACTGACGAATTTCCCTCTCACCCCGCTCTACTAATAAGGCCAGAGAATTGCGGGGATCGATATCTGAATCGGCCCAATTATTCCTCAAACGTGCGACCGATGTTCCCACCCCTTTTCCTTTTGCTGTTGAATAGCGGGCACCGATACTGAAGACTGCATCCGTGAGAGCCACGGAAATCTCCCCTGGCCATCCTCCGGGAAACCGAGAGAAATAATCTTTCGGAATTTGCCGAACCGCGAAGCTAAGCTGTGCCGATGACATCAGAGCCTTGTCCTAAACCGAAATCCCCATAACTCATAAACTTCTGCCGAATTAAACGAAGCTGTTTCCTCATTGACGTATAAGGAACGTCCTCCTCAGAAATTAATTTAGGAAATGGAATCGCAATGAGCTCTTCAGGTTGTGGGTGATGCTTAACCTCATTGACTATAAGTTCGGCTGCCCTAGAAGCAGACTCAAGCGCGCTATTTTCCCAGATGCTCAATGGCTCCAGCCGTAGGTTCTCGGGGGAAATCCCGTTTCGCTTTGCAATAGATACCGACTGTTGTTCCTTAGCTCGTGCATTCTCCTCTTGCCACCACGGCATTTTGCGACCAAAGAGAGCTATAGCTGCCGCAACAATTAGTGAGCCCCAAAAAGTCAATAGGGAGAGCCCAGAAATAGTTTCATCATCTATGAGGCCCGTAAGTGATACCAGCAGCCACAACGCAACTGACACTGGTGCAGCAATCAACAAAATCTTTACGCTGCGATGTTTGCGCGGAGGCTCAATATAGTCTCCAGTTTGCCGCGCTCTAATTTCTTCCGGCGTCATCATCGTCCGAATGTGCGCAGCCCAAGCGCTTCGCCAGTTCTCATCCTGGATACCGATTTCTTGAATGAGTCCAGAATACTTCTGTTTCCACGCCAAATAGTGTTGACCATCGCCGGATTGGCGCCAATGAGCAAAAGAACGTTCTGCATTTCTTCGCTCAATTTCTCCCATTTCGGCTCGAATGCGCTCCTGTTGCTTCTCTATGTGCCGAAGCTTCCGAGAATTTGCCATCTCAAGGGCAAAATTGGCGCGAAGAAGCTGTTCCTCTTTACTATGGTTTTCCACCATTAAAGATCCTTTTTTAGCGGGCGGTGTTGAAAAATCCTAACACACAAAAGCTACTGCTTAGAAGGACTATTTAAAGCAATATTTGGTAGCTTCGTAGACACGTTTCAGCAATAAGTTCATTCACTCCCTCCACTGGGTTCTCAATTGAGACCATTTGCACCTCAATGTGGAGTGGTAGCGCAAACCCACTAGACTATGCCGCATGAGTTCTGTCGTTTCTGAGGCCTCACGCCGCCGCACGTTTGCCGTCATCGCCCACCCGGATGCTGGTAAGTCCACGCTGACGGAGGCGCTGGCGCTACACGCACACGTTATTAATGAGGCCGGCGCGGTCCACGGCAAGGGCAACCGCAAGTCCACCGTGTCTGACTGGATGGACATGGAGAAGGACCGCGGTATCTCCGTGGCTTCCTCAGCGCTGCAGTTCGAGTATGCGCCCGAGGGACACGAGGGCGAGCCCTACATGATCAACCTGGTTGATACCCCAGGCCACGCGGATTTTTCTGAAGATACCTACCGCGTACTCACCGCGGTAGATGCGGCAGTCATGCTTATCGACGCCGCCAAGGGCCTCGAGCCCCAGACCCTCAAGCTCTTCCGCGTCTGCAAGGCCCGCGGCTTGCCCATCGTCACTGTGATCAATAAGTGGGACCGCGTGGGCCGCGAGCCCTTGGAGCTCGTTGATGAGATCGTCAACGAAATCCAGCTGCAGCCCACCCCGCTGTACTGGCCGGTGGGCATAGCCGGCGACTTCCGCGGCCTGGCACACATCAACGAGGATGGCGAGGCCGATGAGTATATCCACTTCATCCGCACCGCTGGCGGTTCCACCATTGCTCCAGAGGAACACTTCGACCCGGATTCCGCCGGTGAGAAGGAAGAAGATGTGTGGGAAACCGCGGTCGAAGAGGCCGAGCTCCTCGCCGCCGATGGTGCCCTGCATGATCAGGAGCTTTTTGAGCAATGCGTGACCTCCCCACTCATTTTTGCCTCTGCGATGCTGAACTTTGGTGTGCACCAAATCCTGGATACGCTGTGTGCCATTGCCCCGGCCCCGCACTCGCGCGAATCTGATCCTAAGGCGGTTGAGGCTGCCACCAGTGCTATCGACGAGGTCCGCGAAGTAGGCGATGAATTCTCCGGCGTCGTCTTTAAGGTTCAGGCAGGCATGGACCAAAAGCATCGCGATAACTTGGCCTTCATGCGCGTGGTCTCCGGCGAATTTGAGCGCGGCATGCAGGTGCACCACGCCCAGTCTGGCCGCAGCTTTTCCACCAAGTATGCGCTGACCGTCTTCGGCCGCACGCGCGATACCGTGGATACCGCCTATCCGGGCGATATCGTAGGTTTGGTCAACGCCGGCTCACTCGCGCCTGGTGACACCATCTACTCCGGCAAAAAGGTCCAATTCAAGCCGATGCCTCAGTTCGCCCCTGAGGCTTTCCAGATTCTGCGCGCGAAGTCGCTGGGCAAGTACAAGGCCTTCCGCAAGGGCCTGGATCAGCTAGCAGCCGAGGGCGTGGTTCAGATTCTCAAGAACGAGGCCCGTGGCGATGCCTCGCCGGTCATGGCGGCGGTTGGCCCCATGCAGTTCGAGGTCATGCAGGCCCGCATGGAGTTCGAATACAACGTAGAAACCGTCACCGAACCCATCCCCTATTCCGTGGCCCGGCGCACCGATGCTGAATCCGCCCCGGAACTAGGCCGTCAGCGCGGAGTGGAGATCTTTACTCGCCAAGATGGCGAGCTCATCGCGCTCTTTGGTGATAAGTGGAAGCTCGCCTTCATTGAGAAAGAACACCCAGAGCTGACCATGGAAACGCTGGTGGCGGATTAAAGCAGCACTGCTTTCTTTTCTCTACAAGACAAGCAAAAGGCCGCTTCCCATTCTTGGGAAGCAGCCTTTTTCGGTTGCCCGGTTAAAGCATCAACATCACTGGGACAACGGCGATTTTGACCACCTGTGCCACCACAATCGTGGCGGCGTAGCCGATCATAATACGCGAGTCGGAGCTAAGCCCCGTGGCGTAATTGACTACGGCTGGCTGGGCAAAAATGCCGGAGAGTCCGCCGACGGTGCGAGTTTCAGATTGCCCCATGAAGCGATTCGCCACGGCGAACAACACAGCAGCCACCGAGGTAACAATGGCAGCAAGGATCATGCACTTCAGCCCCATCCAGGAGAATGCGGTGGACAGGAATGCCTCACCAGAAGATAGGCCCACGGATGCCAAGAAGATGACGAGGCCCCACTGCTGGAAGGCGGTATTAATGGAGGCCGGAACCTGCCACGGGATGCGGCGGGTGCGGTGCAGCGCGCCGAGGATCAGGCCGGTAATCAGCGGTCCGAGTGCAAAGCCCAGTTCGAAGGAAGCGCCTCCCGGCATCGGTACTACGACCTGGCCGAGCAGGTAGCCCAAGAAAAGACCGCCGCCTAGTGCCACCCAGTTCAACTCGGAGTAGGACTTAACGGAGTCACCGAAGTAATCCCGGATATCGCCCAAACGGTCAAACTTCACGATGAGCTCCAGCGTATCGCCAGAGGCCAAGTGGGTTTCATTATTGGCTAGGAACTCCTCGTCGCCACGCTGTACGCGCACGATGCGGCCGCCATAGCGAGAAAACAGGTTCAACTCCTCTACGGTGCGACCGGCAATATCCTGGTTAGATACAGCCACGGTTTCGATGACCAGGCGCTTATCCACGAACGGAGTCTGCGGCTGGCGCTTGCCCAGCATTTGGGTGAGCTCACGGGCCTTAGCCTTGGTGACCATCACGCGCAGGATCTCGCCCTTGTGCAATTCGGGGCGATCGCCGGCAACCCGGACCTTATTACCGCGGCGAATGGTAGCGATAACAAAGTGATCCTTGAACTGTTCTTCCAAATCATCGTAGTTCACGTCTTTGGTAACGCGAATGGTGCGGGAACGGAAGATCTTGGAGGCAGAATTGTCCTTATCGTGCTTGGCGGGCCAATTCTGCTTGAGCAGGAATGCCACGACCAAAATGGCCACCGCCACGCCCACGGGATAGCCCAGCGAGTAGCCCACGGCGGGTAGCTCTTCACCGGTTTGTTGCTGGGCAACTGCCAGCGACGGCGTCGATGTCGTGGCGCCGGCAAATACACCAACGGAAGCCAAGGTATCCAGCCCCAGCATGCCACCAAAGAGGAGGGCTGCGCCCGCAGCCACCACAATCGCAATGGCCGCCGTGAGCATGTGCTTCATCTGCTTGGAAAAGCCCTTGAAGAAGCGCTCACCAGCGGAGAGCCCCTGCATATAAATAAAGAGTCCCAAGCCCAGCTCTTGCAGGGAGCTTAGGATGTCTTTGTCCAGGTCAATAAACGAGCCGAAGGCCAAACCCACAAAAAGCGTGCCGGCCGCGCCAAAGCGCAGCGGCCCGAAAGGAATCATGCCAAATAACGTGCCGAGCAGCACTATGAAAAAGATGCTCAGCCATATATTTCCATCAAAAATTGCTAACACGCTGGAATAGTTTAGGCATTTTCCAGCAAAGTGCCACGTGAAAGACACTTTCTTCAAAGCCTGCACTCGGCATCGCTACTGCTTAGACCAGTTTCACCGTCGACCGACCACCCCCAGCAGCGGTACATCTCACAGCAACTATCCAAAGTGAACTAGTCGAGGAGGAATTCCTTCCACCGCGGCCACTCCGTATAGGTCTGGGCTTTACCCGCTTGATAATTCGCGCTCAGCTTGTGCACATTGCGCTCGGTAGAGGCCACTTGCATGTCCTCCGGAAAAAATAGTTGGGCTTTACCTTGGCGTTCCAATTCCACAAGGCGGTCCTTGGCGGCATTGTAGATAGCGGGGCGGGATATAAGGGCGTCGGCAATAGCGGGGTACCTGCGGAAGATGCGGCGGATTAAGGCCGGGCGCGCCACCTCAGGACGTACATACCCACGCGGCTTAGTACCGATGAAAAGGAACTTCTCGTAGCCGGCCTCCTCCGCTTGCGCGATGGTGATGCCGCCGGAAGAGCCCAATGCGCCATCTACATATGGTGCACCGTCGATAAAGCGCATCGGCATAATCAGTGGCAATGTGGACGAGGCTCGCACCCGCACAAAAAGATCCTCCGGGGTGTGAACATCCTCGCGCGTCCAATAAACGGACTCGCCGGTATCCGCACGCGCTGCCGCCAGCACCATATCGGCTGGGTGCTCGCGGTAAGCCTTCCAATCAAAGGGCAAATCCTTATCCGCAGCGCGCTCGTAGATATATTCCGCATTAAAATAGCCGGATCCACGCACCAGCGAGCCCACGCCGCCAAAGCTGGGATTCTTGGCAAAGTCCGTAAACGACTCTTCCGCACGCCGGGCATCGCGCGATAAATAATTAACGGTGTGAGATGCCCCGGCTGAAACACCGCCTACCCAACCAAAGTCCACGCCTTCTTCGATGAGCTTAACCATGCAGGCGGCGGTATAGGAATTGCGCATGCCGCCGCCTTCGATAACGAGTGCGGTGTTCTTAGCGTCAATCATGATGCCCCATACTACGCTGGACCCAATGAAGCGCATTTTCCGGCAATTACTCGCGGACGAGGAAGGCACCTTCGATATCGAAACCGGCCAGCAACCCCGCACCGGGTTTGCCTACGCCCCTACCGCAACGGCGCTACTGAAAGCAGATGAGCCCACTCCGGACGCGATACGCACAGCCCTCGCACGAGCCAGGCGAGAGGGCGCACGCTATTTCAGTACCTGGCGCCACCCAGGCGGCCCTTTAGTATTTTTTGCTACGTCGGTTACCCAAGACGAATCTCTCGCTCGCGAGCACGTTGCCGCCACGGGACAACGCACCTACTTCGATCTAGAGCGCGGCCACACCGTTACCGTGCGCGCTCACTAGGCTAGAGGCTTATGGGATTAAAAGATGCACTTGCTCGACTCACAGGCACGCAGTCCCCGCGCTTAGCGCACCCCGATTCCACTGCCCCCACTGCCCAGGTGGAAAGGCTGGAAATCCACACCGCCGGCTCATTGATCATAGTGGTCACCAATCAGCCCGGCGCGGAGGTTCTGCGCGAGGTAGCCCGCTCCCGCGAGTCGGCCACCCTGGTTTCTCCCACCGCAACGGTTCATTTCCCGGCTGCGAAGAAGGATGCCCTGCCCATCAAGGATCCCCGGCGCGGCTGGGTTATTCCGCTTACGCCCGCGCTTGCCGACGCCCTCTTAGACCACCTTCCCCGCCCCGGCGAATATGAGCTCTCCCCCGCCTTGGCTTTAGTAGTCGAATAACTTTTGAAAGGAATCCGCACATGCTCCTGTTGCCCTTTGCTGGAAAGAAGCCACGCATCCATCGCAGCGCGTGGATTGCCCCTAATGCCACCATCATTGGAGACGTTGAAATCGGCCCGGAATCCTCCGTGTTTTATGGCAGCGTGCTGCGCGGTGATGTTGGGGAAATTCGGATCGGTGCGCGGTGCAATATTCAGGACAACTGTGTCTTCCACGTGGAAGAAGATACCCCCTGCGTACTGGAAGATGATGTCACGGTGGGGCACATGGCAATGGTCCACGCCGCACACGTGGAGGTAGGTTCTTTAGTTGGGATTTCCTCCTCGCTACTTTCGCGCTGCACTATAGGTGCGGGCTCGCTTATCGCCGCCGGTGCCGTGGTACTGGAGGGCACAGAAATCCCGCCGCGCAGCCTCGCCGTCGGCGTGCCGGCCAAGGTCCGCCGCGAACTCAGCCCAGAGGAGTCGGAAGCTTTCATCCCACATGCGGCGCGCTACGTGGAGTGCGCCCAGCGCCAATCTAATGAGCCATTAAGCCTGGATGAAGTCCTCTTTGATTAGAGCGACAATACGCCCATGAGGATAAGAAAGATCGCCACGAGGTAACCACCAAAGAGCGCCACTTGGGTGCTATTGGCACGGGCAGCGGCAAAAAGCCTGCCCGCCGCCGAATCGGGATGTGCGCGCACCACAGCGATAAATAGGCCGCAGATGGTAGGCAAGGATAGAGCTAGGCTGGCATACCACACTAGGCCTCCATATTGTGCTGCTGGAGAGATATCTTCTGTGGCCAAGTGCATGAGCCCGTAATAAAAAGGCACCGAGGTCAGTGATTGCACCACACCCATCACAAAGCCGATGAGTGCCGTAATCAGCGACGGCGTGCGGAGCGGCTCTAGTAGCCGGTTGACCAAGGCGTTGGGTTTCCCTTTGGAGCGCCACGATCCGATAGCCACGGCGATGCCAACTGCGACCAGCACCCAGCCGGCAATGGGCGAGCTCAAAATGGCCTCAATTTGATCTTTTACCCCAAGCAGCAAAAACATGATCACGGCCGCTGCAACGAGCACCCCGACCCAATCTCCTACCACCACCAATGCGGCGATGCGCCGGTACTTACCGCGGGGCAAGATGATGCCGATGGCCACAAGGATGCCAATAAGCAAGGCATTAACGGAATCCAAAAGGGCGAAACTAACGGCATGGAGCATGCCGGATAGTCTACCGCTCCACGCCGAGATCTCCGACGCTGCAGAGATTGAATGTTTTATCTCTCGAGAGCGTCAATTTATGATGCACCACACGTACCTTTGCGTACACTCAGTAATTTTGCATAGACTGTGCAATGTTTCTTATGAAATGCAATCTTTGCTCGCGGATCGCATATCCGCGCTTATCCGCGCGCATAACATTGCCCGTTCACTCGACTAGAAAGCACGCATATGTCTAAATTTCTCTACCGACTAGGAAGTTGGTCATACCGCAAGGTATGGCCCTTCCTGGCCTTTTGGCTTATCGTCTTGGTGGCCATGGTGGGCCTAACCGCCGGCTTTGCCAAGTCGCCGAACCCCAACTTCTCCATGCCGGAGATGGATTCGACCACCACCCAAGACAAGATGATGGAACGCTTTGGCCAAGACACCGATGCCATGAGCGCTCCCGAGGGCACAGTGGTTATCCAAGCACCGGAGGGCAAAGACCTCACCGATAAGCAGGTGGCCGGCGAGGTGGATAACCTCCTCGGTGACCTCAAGGACACCGGTACGCTCAAGGACCAAGACAAGCTGGTCAGCCCGGTTATGGCCGCCGCTGGCATGGAAAAGCAAATGGGCGAAAAAATGAAGGCCCAGCACATGCCGGAGGAGCAGGTGAAGAAGAACCTGCAACAGCTCTCCCCTCTCAGCGAGGATAAAACTACCGGTACCGTCACTATTACCTTCAACTCCGACAATGTCATGGACATCCCGGAAGAGGATATGACTGCGGTAACGGATGTGTTGAACAAGTACGACGAGGGCGAGCTCACGGTCAAGTACCAGGGCAATGCTTTTAACTCCGCTGGTCAAGAGATGGGTGGCAGCGCCGAAATTATCGGCCTTATCGTTGCCGCAATCGTGCTGCTGATTACCTTCGGTTCCTTCGTCGCCGCCGGCATGCCGCTCATTTCCGCCATCATTGGTGTGGGCATCGGCATCCTTGGCGTGCAGGTTTCCACCGTATTCACGGATACCATTTCCGATATGACCCCGACCTTGGCCTCCATGATCGGCTTGGCGGTCGGCATCGATTACGCACTATTTATTGTTAACCGTTTCCGCAATGAGCTCATTACCTCCTCTGGCCTCAATGATCTTTCGCCTAAGGAACTAGCCGCAGAGCTCAAGAAGATGGATAAGGCCACCCGTGCTCACGCCATGGGCATGGCGCTGGGTACCGCGGGCGGTTCCGTCGTCTTCGCCGGCACCACCGTGGTCATTGCCTTGGCCGCTCTGACCATCATCGGCATTCCGTTCCTGGGCACCATGGCGATCGCCGCGGCAGCAACGGTCATCATCGCAGTGCTCGTTGCCAATACCTTTATCCCTGCCCTGCTGGGACTTTTGGGCACCAAGATTTTTGCCGGCCGCGTCCCCGGCCCCAAGGTGCCGGACCCAGAGGACGAAAAGCCCACCATGGGTCTGCGTTGGGTGCGCCGTGTGCGCGCCCATCCGTGGCTGCATCTTATCGCCGGCGTCGTCTTGCTGGGCATCCTGGCTGTACCATTCGCCCAGCTGCGCTTGGCCATGCCCACCGATGGCACCGCGAAGCCGGGTACCCCGCAGCGCGAGGCCTATGAGATTACGGCAGATGCCTTTGGCCCAGGCCGCAATGCGCCAATGATCGCCTTCGTTGACGTAGCTAACGTGTCCGAACAGGATCGCATGCCGGCGTTCCAGGACCTGCTGCAGGAATTCAATAGCACTTCGGGTGTAGAAAACGCCCAGATCGTGCAGACCACTGACAACGGTGATGCTGCACAGATCATGATCACGCCAACCACTGGCGCCACCGATGAAGAAACCACCGAGACCCTCAACCACCTGCGCGATTACCAGGGTGAGTTTGAAAAGACCGGTGGCTCCTACGGCATCACCGGCATCACCCCCATCTTCGATGACATTTCTGAGCGCCTCAATAACGTACTCATTCCTTATGTAGCCATCGTGCTGGGCTTGGCCTTTGTCGTCTTGATGCTGGTCTTCCGCTCCATCTGGGTGCCGCTTATCGCCGCAGCCGGCTTCGCGCTCTCCATGGCCGCCACCTTCGGCATCACCGTAGCCATTTGGCAGGAGGGTATGTTCGGCATCGTCGATGACCCGCAGCCGCTTCTTTCCTTCCTACCCATCATGCTCATCGGCCTTACCTTCGGCCTGGCCATGGACTATCAGGTTTTCTTGGTCACCCGCATGCGCGAGGGATTTGTCAATGGCAAGACGGCTGGCAACGCTACCTCCAATGGCTTTAAGCATGGCGCACGCGTGGTAACCGCTGCGGCCCTGATTATGATTTCGGTCTTCGCCGCCTTCATTTTGATGGATGAGCCGTTTATTAAGACCATGGGCTTTGCCCTGGCTGCTGGCGTGCTTATCGACGCCTTCGTGGTCCGCATGATGATCATCCCGGCCACCATGTTCGTGCTGGATAAGAAGGCATGGTGGTTCCCGCGTTGGTTGGATAAGATCACCCCAAACATGGATATCGAGGGAGAGGCTTTGCACTCAGAGCGCGAGGAGCTCTTGCGCACCCAACGAGAGAAGGTAGGCGAAACACACCGTGACTAGTCTGCGCGAAGAAAAGAAGCGAGCTACGCGCCAGGCCATGGCCGATGCGGCAGCGCGCCTCGTCCTCGACGGTGGCGCTGAAGCTGCCACGGTTTCGGGCATCACTGCCGCCGTCGGGGTTTCCCCGCGCACCTTCCATAACTACTTCTCCTCGGTTTCTGATGCGCTACTGTCCTTTGGCACCAATGTGCTTGCCGAGTTTTCTAAGGAAGTGCCCACTGTCTTTCCTAACTCATCTATTTCTGAATTCTTCGAACAGGTAACGCTCGATGCCACCGAAAATGAGGGAAAAGAGCTGCATTCCATCACCTCTCTTTTCACTATCGGCGAGGCTTTAGAAAACTTGAGCCATACCACAGAAGAGCGCCAACAATTCCAGGTCGTATCCGAGCAAGTTTTGGAAGCTTTCCACCAACGCGTTCCGGATAAATCGCGCTTTGAGGTCGCGGTCATCCTCCAGGCCTGTGCGGGCGCCGCCGCGGTGAGCATGAAAGAAATCCACCGCCGCTCCCAGGCCGAAGAATCACTGAGTGCTCACGCCAAGCATGAGATAGTACGCACGGCCTTTGCTGCCGTGCGCGCCATCGACTAGCTAGCCTAATGGGCGCTTTAATCCGTATGCTCGGCAGTAGTTATGGATAAGAAAGCCCCTATATCGAGCACCGCGCATAATGCCCGCTTCATTCAGGCGGGCGTTAATGCCGCATTTCAAGACCGCATTGGGAAGGCGACCGACGTGGAATTTAATTTCCTCGGCCCCTCCACGGACGATAAAGGCAACTTTGTCACCGATCAGCTAGTGGAGGCGAGAATAAGTTCCACGCGGCAGGTTTCTGATTTCCGTGGCGTGCGGCTAGCCGTCATTTCTGCCGGCACCTGGCACTGGACCACCACGGCCACCGAGAATTATGCTGATTTGCCACAGAGTATCTCGATGACGAGAGACCCTGAAAGCAAGATTGCTTTAGCTTCCCTCATCGTGGGCAATATGCCGATACTTCGCGCCCAGCAGGGTGAGCACGTGGCTATCGTTGCGGTAGATTTTCACCCTCGCCTGGAGTTTCGCCAGGCCCTGCTGCACGGCCTGCGACACAGCAGAGCGGACGAGGATGAAAAGGCCCCTACCCTCACCCTTGCTCGTTACTTGGACATGGACTCCACCGAGGAAGAGCCGTACGTGCATTTTTCCGATGGCACCACGGTGTGTTTCGAACAAGCCGACCACGGCGTGCACAAGATTTCCAGCATCACTCCGGGGTTTGGCGCCACCAGCATCCTCGAGGATGGTTTTTATCTCGGTGTGGAGAACCAACTCTATTTCCAGGGCCGTTTCCCCGCCGCCACAATAGAACTCGATGTAGACAAGGCCACCGCTACCGTGTCCTATCGCGGTGGGCAGTTTGCGGCGAACGCGGTGCTTATAGCCACCATATCGGCAGAAGAATTCACCTGGGCTTGGGCCGATCCCTCGCTTAAGGCCTCTGCGGCCGCCCGGTGGGCAGGCAGTTTGGCACGCTTTGGCATGAACGAGGTCGTCCCCGAGTTGGTTCGCCCACACCTTCCGCTCCAGCTAGCACGCAGGCAACAACTGCCCCACCTGGCTTTGCCTATCCTTGGCATCTGGACGCTGGCTGGCACTACGCTTTCCGACGGCCGCGTGGGCCTCGTCCTCCTCGATGCGCCGGAGCTGCACTTGCCCAAGCCTACGCCCACCGCCACAGCGGCAACGTTAGAAGTTAGCCCTCCCGATTGGCTCGATGCAGATCGTGCCCGCGCCGCCTACGCGTCATTTCGCGGGGTGGACGTGTAGGGCACTGCGGATGGCGTCCACGTCGACGTCGTCAAGCGCAGCTGGCTCAAACGCTGCATCGTTGGTTTTGTCTACCAAAACCGCACGCACTCCCTCGGCGAAGTCCGCCCGCCGATACATAAAGGCGCCCAGATTGGTTTCCATGTCCAGCGCCTCCCGCACGCTGCTGCACTCCTGCTCGGCGCGGAATAGCTCCATGGCTGCGACGATAGAGGTGGGGCAGGCCTGCGCAGTCAGCTCCCCTACCAGCTGCTTGAGCTCTGGGTGACTATCCAAGGCCGCGGTGATATCCTGCCAGGTCTCGTGGGAGAAGGCGTCTTCGATGGAATCAATAAGCTCAATCAAAGCGGGCTCACCCGCGGGTTCGGTGGCGTGCTGGGCTAGCGCTGCGGCCATGCCCTGCTCAATTACCGCGTGAGCAAAAGCCTCTGCGTCTGCCACGTAGTGAGTGGCCAACCCACTCCACAGGAGGTCTGCGGCGTACATGCGATACCCGGTAATACCCCAGAACTTCGCTAGCTCGGGCGAGGCCTTTCCGCGCGTTCCCACCGCGCGCTGGGCGGCATAGGCCATGCCTACGTCGGTGACGTAGCCGATATTCATCTCTGGCATAGAAGCAAAGGTCTTATCCGTAACTACTCGATGGGATCCATGGGCGGAGATACCCAGGCCACCTCCCATAGCGATGCCATCGATGAGCGCGATAACTGGCTTGGGATACTCCGCGATATCGCCGTTTAAGGTGTATTCATCCGCAAAGAACGTGTCGACTTCGCCTAATTTTCCTTCCAGGACCCCTTCGCGGGCATAGCGGACGTCACCACCGGCGCAATATGCCTTTGGGCTGGCCGAGAGAAAAAGCACCTGCTCCACCTCATCGTTTTCACGCCACTGCGCTAGCGACGCCGCGATGAGTTCTACCATCTCCGGGGTGAGGGAATTGAGAGCCTTGGGACGGTTGAGTTCAATCACTCCGGTATGGTTACGGATTGAGGACACGATGGGTGAAGCGTTGGTCATACCCCCTAGTGTGACACACAGCTCACCCCCTTAGCCACCATTGATTGTTTCACAGATAGGTTCGGATTTTGCTCCCACAGCTCATCGCCCTGGATATGGACGGCACCCTACTGGACGGCAACGGCCAACTTCCACCAGATTTTTCCGCGATCAGCACCCGCGCCCGCCAGCTCGGCGTCACCCTTGTCCCTGCCTCGGGCCGCCAGCTTGCCACCCTGCAAGAAATGTTTCCGCATGAAGATACCTTCATTGCAGAAAATGGCTCCGTCGTCGTGCACGATAATCGGGTCATTAGCGCTACTACCCTGCCCACCGCGGCAGTCCGCGCTGCCGTTGCCGCTCTCCGCACTGTCGACGCCGCGCATACCGTCGTGCTGTGTACCCCAGATACCGCTTTTGTCCACAAGGGCGCCGATGAGCAGGCCCGCGCAGAAATTTCCAAGTACTACAGGTCAGTGGAATGGGTAGATGACCTCGGTGCCCTTCTCGACGCGGACATCATCAAAATCGCGGCTTACTGCGCCGACGGCAGCGAAAAGCACCTCCACCAGCCTCTCCTCGCGGCCGTTCCGGAGCACAATATCGCCATTTCCGGCGCCGTCTGGCTCGACGTCATGGCCGCGGGCGTCAATAAAGGCGAAGCGCTACACACCATGGCCGAGCTCCTCGCGGTTCCCATGTCTCGCACCGCCGCCTTCGGCGATTTCCTGAATGACTACGAGCTCCTCCGCGAGGCCGGCACTGCTATCGCAATGGAAAATGCGCACCCAAAATTGAAAGAAATCGCCGATCTCATAGCCCCACCCAATACCGAATTTGGTGTCATGACAGTCCTGCGTCAGCTTTTTGACAGCGAAGAGTCCTAGAATCGAATTTTCGTCTCCGGCCCGCGTGCCGCTTCTTTACTTCACCCTCATGGGAGAAAACCTCGTACGCAGGCTAAAATAGTCCGTTTAGAAAATATACGTAGTGCTTTGGGAGTTTTTGTGAAGCAGATTTTGCGCTCACTGCTGGGCAAGAAGAAACCTGGGCGTTCAGATGAACCACGCCCATCGGTCTATCAGGCAGTAAAGCCCAAAGCTGGCTCCACCAGTACATCTCGCCCTTCTGAGAACAAGGCCTCCGCGCCCCAAAAATCAGACAACACCGAGTCCACCACCGGTGCAAAGCCCACGACGCCGCAAGGCAAGTCCAAGGACCAAGCCAAGGAGAAGCCTACAAAGGCCCCCGAGGCCAAACCCGCGGCTGAGGGCACCCCCCGCCCCAGCACCGCGAAACCGCACGCTTCTCAGACCAATTCCGCTCAACCGCAACAGGTTAAGCGGTCCGCGCAGACACCTGCAGCCAAGGAGCCAAAGGCCAAGCCTGCCACTCAAAAGTCTGCGCCTAAGCCTGCCGGCGCCAAGCAAGACGCGCCAGGGGTTTCTCCTAAAGCAGCTACAAAGAAGCAGGCAGAATCGCGCGCGCCGGAAAAGAAGCCACAGCGCAACGCACATGAGCCGGTTCAGCGTCCACGCCGCGGTGCGAATTTTAGTACCCCGCCTTCCCAGGCCGCCTCAAAAGACGACTCTGCCCGTGGTGCTTCCCCTAAACCTGCCGCAAAGCCTTCTCGGCAAGAGACCGGAAGGCCCTCACAGCAGGCTCGGCCTGCCACGCAAAAGCCAGCGCAGCCTCCCAAGCCATCCACTCCGCCTAGCGCAAAAAAGGCTTCCCAGAAAGCGGCGGCACCGCGCTCGTCCGCAACTGAAGCAAAGACGGTTTCTAAACCGGCCGCACAACAAAAATCCCAGCCGCAACAGCCCAAGCCTGCCACCACCAAACCGTCCCCAAGTAAACAGCAAACGCACAAGCCAGGCCCACAGAAACGCGTACAGGCACACCCGACAAAGGAACAGTCCAAGCCACAGCCATCATCACCTAAGAAGAAGGCTCAGCCTTCTAATCGTTCCCAGCCATCTCAAGGCAAAAGTTCATCGCGCACGCCTACGGCACCACAGCAGAAGTCTGCCCCAGCAGCATCATCGAACGCCCCAGCGCCGAAGAAGGGCACCACTGCCCCAAAGCCACAGGAAAACACCCCAAAGGGCGCAGCGAACGCTCCCCAAAAGCAAACTAAGCCGGCTCAGAATAAATCCGCCGCCAAGGAGGAGAAGGCAGCGACAGCAAAGCCTCAGCAAGGCAGCCCTTCACAAACCAACCTCCACAAGCAGCAGCCGCAGGGACAGCAGCCACGGCCCAAGGAGTCTATGCCACAGGGCAAGGCCAAGAAGGCTACAAAGCTGCGTCCACAGGTAAAGCCAACCGATATCAGCCGCGGATTGGCCCGAAAGTCACAACAGGTAGGCACTCCCACCCCGGCTCAGCAAAATCCAGCACGCGCTGCCCAGAAGTCAAAGGATAAGCAACAGCCTGAACAGCCTCAGCCGAAGCAGGTAAAGCCCCAAGCTGCTTCTAAGGGAGCATCTGCCAAGGCAGGCAAGTCCGCGGCTGAGGGCGCCATCGCGGGCTCGGGTGCGGTAGCCGCTACCGCCGCAGAGAAGAAGCGCGAAAACGCGCAGTCGCCCCAGTCACAGCAACCAGCGTCCGATAAGAAAAAGGCCCAAGCTGTGGCGACGCAGGCACCAGCGGCTGCGAATAAACCTGCACCTCAGAAGGCTCCGGCTGGGCAGTCAGAAGGCAAGTCCAAATATCCGCTTCAAAAACAGACCAAGGACCCTGAGGCGCTGGCGACACCGCCGGAGAGCAAGGTAGTCAAGAAGAAGCGCCATGCCCGCCTCCGCCAGGTCAAGGGGCTTGACGGACTGCGCGGCCTCGCGGTCATTGCCGTGGTGCTCTATCACTTCTTCCCTGCCCTCCTTCCCGGAGGTTACTTGGGCGTTGACCTCTTTTTCGTCCTTTCCGGATTCCTCATCACCTCGTTGCTGGTGCGTGAATTCCGTACCTCCGGCAGGATTAGCTTGAAGGACTTCTGGGTGCGACGATTCCGGCGTATCCTCCCAGCCGCAGTATCAGTTCTCGTCATGTGCACCGCACTGGTGGCATGGATCGGCGGGGACTTAGCGGTGGGCTTGCGCCAACAGTTCTTGGGCACTTTGTTCTTTGTCAATAACTGGACACAAATTGCGACCTCCCAGTCCTACTTCGCGGACAATGAGATTCAGGTCTTTGCCCACTATTGGTCGCTGGCCGTGGAAGAGCAGTTCTATGTAATTTGGCCGCTCCTTATCACGGGCATTTTCCTCATTTCTCGCCATAAGCCGCGCCGACTTCCTATCCTCGTGTCCACGCTTTTAGCCCTCGGATCCGCCGTGGCCATGGCGCTTATCTTCGTGCCCGGTGAGGACCCGACGCGTGTCTACTACGGCACAGACACCCACGCTTTTGGCCTGCTCACTGGCGCCGTGCTGTCTCTCCTGATGACTTCTACCCAATCGAATCCACAGGCCGATTCTTGGGCCGCGGCGGGCAAGGCTGAATCCCGCATCGCTGGAGTCATCGGCACTTTGGCTCTCATCGGCTACGGTGCGCAGCTATTCCTCATGCCGGATGACGCGGAGTTCACCTACCGCGGTGGGCTCTTCCTCACCAGCGTGCTCGGTGTCCTTATGGTGTGGGGCGTGGTCCGCGAATACGGTCCTATGACCCCGCTATTTAGGACCAAGGTCATGCGCTGGTTTGGTCAGCGGTCCTTTTCGCTATATCTCTGGCATTGGCCGGTCATCATGATGCTCAAGGCGCTTTTCGAGGGCAACCAGAATTCCGATAAATCGTGGATTCTGGGCCTGGTGGCCGTACCTATTTCGCTGCTACTGTCCGAGATTTCCTACCAGTTCATTGAGAATCCTTTCCGCCGCGGCGGCTATAAGAAGACATGGAACACCTACTGGTCGTCCCGCCCAGGTTTTAGCGAATTGCGCGACGGATTTGGCAAAACCATGTGGCCGGTAGTCCCGTTCCTCGTCATCGCCTCGGTGGCCGGGGTAGTCTACGGCGTAATTAACTCCAGCGATAAGACCGAGTTGGAGCAGCAATTAGAGCAGCTTCAGCAGCAGAACCAGAGCAGCAACAATGCTCCGGCTCAACCTAATGATGCTGCCCCGCAGCCGCCTGTCGCGGGCGACGCCGACAAGGATGACTCGAAGAATACGAAGACCCGCCCCATGCCGCAGGGCAAGGACATTACCGCCATCGGTGACTCAGTGATGCTGGCTTCTAGCGGCGCCCTCAAACAACGCTTCCCGCAGATTTACGTCGACGCAGACGTATCCCGCCACTACACTGCAGGCATTCAGATTCTGCAGCAACTCAAGGATTCCGGAAAGCTGCGCAATACCGTCTTCCTCGGGTTCGGTACCAATGGCCCTGCCTTCCCGGATCAGATCAAGGAAGCTCTCGATATCATCGGCAAAGACCGCACCGTTGTCATGGCTGTACCTTATGGTGACCGTGAATGGATGTCCCAGTCCCAGCAGGATGTCCTCGACGCAGCCAAAGAATACGACAATGTATACGTCGCTGACTGGTGCGGACACGCTCAGAGCGACCCCGCAATCCTCTATTCCGATGGTGTTCACCCAATGCCAGAGCGCACCGGCGAGTACTCGGACGCATTCTACGATGCTCTGCAGCAGTACTCGAAATACGACAAGACCGTGTCCTCGCAGTGCGTGCCGCAGTAAGGCAAAGGCAATATGGGGAGGTAACGGCGTCGGCAAGCGCCTAGCCCCTCCCCCGCCCTTCGCGCTCACGGAGGGCTCGTGCTCCACGGATAGCAACGACCACAGTGAGCGCGAAGGGTAGTGAGCTAAAGGAAAAGGCTCGTCTTCTACCACGTGGTAGAAGACGAGCCTTTTCTCTTTAGGATTAGTCGACGGAAAATTCGCCCATCTTGTCCCAGCCGGTGCGGCCGTCAATATGGACGTTAATGATGTCTGGGGTTTCCACGAGGTACTTCGGGAACTCCTCGGTCGAGCGCTGGAAGTGCTCGCTCTGGACGTGCTCGACATCCTTGCCGTCGGCGTAGGACTCCAGAAGCAAGAAACGCTGACGATCTTCTGGATCGCGGAACCACTTGAAGTTGATGCAGCCCGGCTCTGCATTGCAGGCCTCGGTGTACCAGTTGATTTCATCGAGGAAGGTCTCTGCGTATTCGGGCTTGACGTGGAACTGTACGTTGATCAAAATCATGCCCCAATTCTACCGGCGCCGTGCGGCTTCGTCATCGTTTCAGATGAATGCTAAGAACGCGGCGGAATCGAGGCTTGGGGAAAAGTTTAGTTGAGGAAGAACTCCGCAACATAGATGTAGGTCCCGTCGTAGGCGGTTGCCACGCCAAAGCCGTGCTGGGGAGCAGCGTTGACCGGGACATCGCGGTTGAACCAGTTCAGGCGATCTTGCGCCTGCTGTTCGCTAAGGCGACGAACTGTGCCCTGGCCCTCGTCCTTGTGATTCAAACCGTGAGCAATGCCGCCCTTGTACTCAAGCTTGCCGGCAGCACCTTGATTGGCCCATTCCTGGGCGATAGCCGCTGCACGCGCATCTTTATGGTGCCCAGCCTTTTCGAGGTGGGCGGTGGTGGCGGCGCCTAGCTGGCCGGCAACCTTGGGCGCCTGGCCCACCGGTTTGGCGAGGAATTCTGGCAGCGGGATATTGTACTTCTCAGCCAGCTCATAGGCCTGCGGCGGCAGGGTGAGGCGGAAATCTTCTAAAGCGGCGAAGGGATCAGAAGAAAGCTGCTGAGCCTGCGAAGAAGCCTGCTGGATCTGTGGCGGCAAGGCCGGCTGAGCAGAGGCCACGGTGGAAGTACCGGTGACGACAAGAGCGGTGGATACGGTGGCTACGATTGCGCGGTGAGAAAGCTTCATGCCCTCCACCGTGCCATAAAGCACGAGCAGTGTGGAAGGCGTTTCCGTGGTGCTCAGGCATTTCGATACAACTTTGTTATGGTCCCCCGTGTCTTATGACCGACAGAGATACTGGGACAATTGCCCACAGCGAATTTTTCTTTAGTACTGCGAAAGGTTGTTGACTGTTGCTGGACGTATTGACCGGTTTTGCAATCATTTTCGTAGTCATCGGTGTGGGATTTGTGCTGGCGCACAGGGGCGTTATTGGCAAAGGCGAGGCACGATTGCAATTCAATCGAACGGCCTTTTGGGCGGCCACGCCGGCACTCATTTTCTCCAGCGTGGCTAAATCCGATACCTCTGCCTTCGTGTCCCCAGTGGTGGCTGTTATAGCTGCTGCATCCATCGCCACCATGGCGTTGTATTGGCTGTGTAGCCAGTTATTCTTTTCCCGCAGCGGTGCCGAAACCATGGCCGGTGCCGCAGCGGCAAGCTATTACAACTCAGTCAATATCGGTCTGCCCATCGCTACCTATGTCATTGGTGATGCCACGTATGCTATCCCGGCCTTAGTTCTGCAAATGGCGGTGCTTTCTCCGTTTATCATCGCGGGGCTCAATGCGCAGGGTACAAGCCTGCAATCTATATGGCGCTCCGTAGTCTCAGGGGTTACCGCGCCCGTAGTGTTGGCAGCGGTGGCGGGATTCATAGTCTCCGCGGCAAGGTGGCAGGTACCGGAAGTAGTAATGAAGCCACTGGAGATTCTGGGCGGCGCCTCTATCCCCATGATTCTCATGAGCTTTGGTGCCTCTTTAAAGGGCGACGCGCTGCTGGAGGAAGACCGCCTGCCCACCATTACCGCGACGGTATTGAAGTTGGTGGGAATGCCCGCTATCGCGCTGGCCGTTGGTGCAGCGCTAGGTCTTGACGGCGCGGAGTTGTATGCTGCGTTAATTCTGGCTGCCTTGCCCACGGCACAGAACGTGTACAACTATGCCGCCACCTATGAGGTAGGAGAAACCGTAGCCCGGGATACGGTTTTTCTCACGACCTTCCTCTCGCTGCCGGCGATGTTGGCGATCGCGGCCCTGTTTGGCTAAACACCTAGTAAACGCCGACGTCGAGCGCGGCGAATTCGTGCTGTAGCTCATCGGGGTCGATGGCTCCTGCCACGTCTGGACCTGCGATGGCGGCAAAGCCATCAAGTACCGATGCTCCATAGTTGTGACCGTGCCCATCGGAAACGTCTTTTGCACCGGGCAGATCGGCCGCCACTTGGAGAGAGGAGATGATGGGCATCCATCGCATCACGCGCTCGGCAGAATACGGCGTCCGTTCGCGCATCCAATCCGGCTCTTTGAAAGCCATCTGTGGAGACCACCAGGCCACTGGGTCCGAGGGATGTTGGAT
The DNA here is from genome assembly GCF_037908325.1 of Corynebacterium sp. KPL4035. Taxonomy (NCBI): domain Bacteria; kingdom Bacillati; phylum Actinomycetota; class Actinomycetes; order Mycobacteriales; family Corynebacteriaceae; genus Corynebacterium; species Corynebacterium sp. KPL4035. The sequence goes on from NZ_JBBMGF010000010.1 coordinate 76,595, forward strand.
ATAGAGCATGCGGGTGCGTCCCCACTCTTCTTCCGGCACCGGTCCCCACTGGCGTACCTGCGCGTCATCGTTAGCAAAACGCACCACGAGGCCCCCGGCGTATTCGGGGGAAATTTCGGAGGATCCGGGATCACGCCTTTCCACAAATTGCGTGCGCAGGCGATTGAAGTGCGGCGGGCCGGTAAGGAGGATTCCGTCCACAGAATTGGCAATATCACGCACTCCAGAAAACGCTGCTTCGATGCCCGTAGTACCCAAGGATTCGCCGTATAAGTAGAGCTTCGGGCGCTTGCGTTCTGGCAGACCGTTCCACCAGTCCACGATGGGGTTGATGAACTCTTCCCCGGCGCGCTCTACCTGGCCACCGCCCGATAGGAAGTGCAGGGCGGAAGGCATAGCGGAGTATTGGGCAGCCGCAATGGCGGTATCGCCACCGTAGAGTAGTTCGAAGGCTTGAGCAGAATAGGAAGACACCCAGCCCGTACCGGTGGTCATAATGAGAAGCAGGGCTTTGCGGTCTTGGGCGTGGGTGCGCTCGAGTTCGTCGATGAGCAGCTGCGCTCGCTCCTCATTCGAGTCACGATTGCCCAATCCGGCATAGGCGCGGATGGGTTCCTTGGCAGGCTTTCCGCTTACCTTCTCCAATTCCGCGCGGTGCGCACCGGAAGAAAGGAAACGCGAGCCCTGCAGGCCCACGCCGTTCCAGTCCACACGGGACTGCGGGGAACCACTGCGCTCTGCGGACATGGGCCGCTTCATGGCGGGATCGGGGTCGGCGTTTTGAGCGGTAAAGATCCTCTCGCCCACGCCAACGATGGCGCCAGGGATGAGGTTTTCCACGGTATACGTGCCCACTAGGGCAACGATGAGCACCGCACCCACGACGCGGTAGGCGGCGCGAAAGCGGTGGGGAAAGTGGCTGGAGAGCCAACGCACGCAAAAGCGCAGCACGCGCAGAATAAAAAGGAAAGCAGTGAATACTGCAAGAGCGAGCGGAACCACAAGAAGATAGCTGGCAATGGTCGGCGCTGGGGCGGCTAGGGCATCTGCAAGTTGACGCTGCCAGCGCACGGCGAAGACCGCAAAGCCCACCATCCACAGCACAAAAACTCCGGTGGCGATGCGAGAAGCAAGGCGGTAGCGCCGGGGCGGCCACGTGGTGGCATCGAGCCAGGAATACCGTGGTGCCGCATAACGCACTACGAGGCGGTACCACACGTGTTTGAGGGCAATACCCAGCGTATAACCAAGTCCTGCGGCAATGCCGGAGACCAGCCCTTGGTAGAGCCAGTCACGCGGCAGGAGGGATGGGGTAAGGCCTAGGGTAAAAAGCGCCGCAGCGCCGATAATGCCCCACAGGTCAAGGTGGCCGACGATATCGGCGATGCGGGCTTCTACCCTTCGAGCTTCTCCCCCAACTCTAGCCATTCCATCTCCAGTTCCTCGTAGGCGCTACGGTTGTCCTTTAGTTCTCCGTCTAGCTCGGTCAAGGCTTGAGTGTCGACCTTTTCCGCGGCAGTCGCCATCTTCTCATTAATCTGCGCGGCCGCCTTCTCGAGCTTGTGCATCTTGCGCTCCAGCGCGTTCATTTTCTTGGTGATTTCACGTTCTTGCTGGGAAGAGAGCTTCTTTTCCGGCTTAGGAGCAGAGCTGTCTGGCTTCTTTTCGCCCAAGTTGAGCACGCCGGAGTTGTGTTGCGCCTCAAGTGCGGCGCGCTTGCGCAGGTACTCATCGATGCCGCCGGGAAGGTTGGTGAGTTTGCCATCGCCAAAGAGCGCATAGGTATTGTCCGCGATGCGCTCAATGAGGTAGCGATCGTGCGAGATAACCACCATCGTGCCCGGCCAAGAGTCAAGGAGAGACTCCAGTTCCTGTAGGGTATCGATGTCGAGGTCGTTGGTGGGCTCATCGAGCAACAGCACATTGGGCTCGGCCATCAGTACGCGGGTGAGCTGCAAGCGGCGGCGCTCGCCGCCGGAGAGATCCCCCACCGGGGTGCGCTGGCGCTTGGCGGAAAACCCTAGGCGCTCAGCAAGTTGGGAGGCAGAAAGTTCCTTTTTGCCGAGCTGGACATAGGTGGCAACGTCCTCGACGGCGTCGATAAGCCGACGCTGCGGATCCAAGTCATCGAGCTCTTGGCGCAACCAGCCAAGGCGCACGGTTTGGCCCTCGATGCGCTTGCCGGCCGCCAGCTCGTATTCGCCGGCCAGGGTGCGCAGCAGCGTGGTCTTGCCGGAGCCATTGACGCCTACCAAACCAATGCGCTCGCCGGGGGCTAGGCGCCAGGTAAGGTGATCCGCCAAGGTGCGACCGTCTGGGGACTTCACGGTGGCATCCTCAAGCTCGATGACCACGCGGCCTTGGCGCTGCTTAGAAAAGGCCATGAGCTCGACCTTATTGCGCGGCTCCGGCACGTCTGCGATGAGCGCCTCGGCAGCTTCAATCCGGTAGCGCGGCTTGGACGTGCGGGCAGGCGCGCCACGACGCAACCATGCCAGCTCTTTGCGGGCGAGGTTCTTGCGTCGCTGTTCCATGGCATCGGCCTGGCGGGCGCGCTCGGCGCGGGCGAAGGTCCAATCGTTGTAGCCGCCCTCGTAGGTATCAACCACGCCATCGTGGACTTCCCAGGTCCACGTGGCTACGGTGTCGAGGAACCAGCGATCGTGGGTGACCACGACTACGGCCAAGTTGCGCTTAAGGAGGTGATCTGCGAGCCACTGCACTCCCTCCACGTCAAGGTGGTTGGTGGGCTCATCGAGCACCACGAGATCCAAGTCCTGTACCAGCGCGGCGGCTAGGTTCACGCGGCGGCGCTCGCCACCGGAGAGTGAGCCAACTGGGGTATCCAATCCCAAATCCACAATGCCCAGGCCGCCCAAGACATCGCGCACCTTGGCATTGGATGCCCACTCATAGGTTTCCAGTTCGAGGGGTTCGATAATGACTTGGGCGATGGTCAGTTCATCGGGTAGATCGAAGCGCTGGGTGACCACGGCCATGCGTAGATCAGAGGTATGGGATACGCGGCCGGCATCGGGTGGTTCGATGCCGGTAAGTACCTCCAGCAAGGTGGTTTTGCCACCGCCATTAACGCCGACGATGCCGATGCGATCGCCGCTTTGCACACCTAGGGACACCCCGTCTAAAAGGGTTTTTAATCCATAAGTTTTGCTGACTTGCTCGAGGTTAATCAGGTTTGCCATAACGAGTGTCCATCTTAATACCTCCCTGCCTGTACCCCCGCATTTCTGCAACCTATTGCTATTGATTTTCAAGTCCAATACTCTGCCAATGTATGAAACGCTACACACTTTCTCTCTGCGCCGTGCTTTCCACTGCGGCGATAGCCATCACTTCCTGCTCTGCCCCCACCGAGGAAGAAAAGGACTCACTGCACTCCCACGACCACGCACATAGCGAGGCCAAGCATGCCCATGAACACGACCATGACCATGACCACGAGCACGGCCATGACCACGCCGGACACTCACACGAAGGCTTTGAAGCCGAAGAGGGAGAAACCGAGGTAGCCCAGCTGCCCACCCGCATCGTTATCTCCCATGCGGATGGTCTAACCGCCTATGACGCCAAACGGGCAAAGTAATCGGCGAGGACAAGATGAATGCCTTCCTTCGTCTCAGCGATGCCGGCGATAATCGCCACGTCATGGTGACTAGGGGCGATAGCTTCCTCACCTACGACACTGGGCGCATCACCAAGGGCCATGGCGATCACAACCACTACTACACCGCTGAGCCCGCGCTTGGCGACGCCCCCATTAAGGCACCGCATGCCGGCCACGTGGTCCACCACGATGGCTTTACCGCACTATTTTCCGATGGTGATGGCGTGGCAAAGATTTATAAGACCGAAGACATTGGCAAAAAGGACGCCCAGCCAGTCAATACCGTTGACACCGGGGCCGCACACCACGGCGTGGCCGTACCGCTGAAGGATGGCTCGGTGGTCATCACTAAGGGCACCGAGGACGAGCGCCACACCATCCAGCATCTGGATAAGGAGGGCAAAGTTCTTACTGAGACCACCAAATGCCCTGGTGTCCACGGCGAGGCTGCCGCTGGAAACGGCAATATTTTCTTTGGCTGCGAGGACGGCCCGGTGGTCTTTGATGGCAAGGAGTTCCACAAGGTAGACGCCTCTGCTTATGCCGGTGCAGGCGGCTACCAGCGCTCTGGCAATGCCGCCGGTTCGGAAGAATCCGATGTCATCCTGGCCGATAATAAGACCGACAAAGACGCAGAGCTCGAACGCCCTACCTCCGTAACCTTGGTAGATACCAAGGATTTTTCGGCCAAGAAGGTAGACCTCGATGCTTCTTATTGGTTCCGCTCCCTAGCCCGCGGCCCGCTGGGCGAGGCACTTGTGCTGACCACCGACGGCAAACTCAACGTCATCGACCCAGATTCCGGTGAAATCACCAAGCAGATTGATGCCATCTCCCGGTGGAAGGAAAACAAGGAATGGCAGCAACCAGGACCTATCCTTCAGGCTGCCGATGGCTATGCCTTTATCACTGACGCCCAGAAGAAGCAGCTCGTAGTCATTGACCTCCTGCAGGAAAAGGAAGTCAACCGCTTCGACCTCGACATCGAGCCCACCGAAATGACGGTGCTCTAGCTACAGCACCACGGCGCCGCTAGCTGGCCCCTTGGTAGCCACTCCCTTGGTTCCGGGAATCTCCACCGTCACTTGGGACACTACTTCCTGAGCTTCTTCTGCCCCAGCGCAAAGGAAGGCACAGGTCGGACCACTGCCGGAGACAATCCCTGCTAGGGCTCCGGCGGCCACACCGGCCTCCAGGGTCTTGCGCAGGTCTGGGCGCAACGACAGCGCTGCCGGCTGCAAATCGTTATGCAAGTGCTGCGCCACTCGGTGCGGATCGCCCGAGATGAGCGCCTGCGATACCGCTGCGGTGTCCATGTGTGGCTCACCTCCGCGGCCCTTTTCCCGCATCTCATCGAGCTTATGAAAGACCTGCGGGGTAGAAAGCCCACGGTCCGAGGCGATGAGCGCCCAATCGTAGGTACCGCGCGTCATCATCGGGGTCAGCTGTTCGCCGCGCCCCGTGCCGAGCGCGGTGCCTCCCAGCAAGGTGAAGGGAACATCCGAGCCCAATGCCGCGCCCAGCGCGTCTAGGATTGGCTCCCCCACCGAATCGATGCCGTAATAGCCGCCATAGCAGCGCTCGGCCAATCGCAGCGCGGCCGCCGCATCCGCCGAACCACCTGCCATGCCACCGGCGGTAGGAATGGCTTTGTGGATTTCCAGCGCTACCTCCGGCAGCGCCTTCGGCCCATGGGTGCTGTACAGGTACTGCATGATACGGTTTACCGCGGTCCACGCTAGGTTCGTATAGTCTTCTGGCACGCCCTGCGCGTGAGGGCCTGTAACCTTCAGGCCCTGAATGCGTGGCTTATCTACCTCGGGGTTCCCCAAGTCAGTCAGCGTTACTGTGTCATGTAGCTCTAAGGACTGAAAAACACTGGCAAGCTCATGAAACCCATCCTCTCGCGGTTCCTCCACTCCCAGGTGAATATTGACCTTGGAGTGAGCCCGCGCCGTGTAGACGAATGGTTCGTTATCGATGGGGGCGGTCATTAGATTCCTGCCAATCGTACGAAGTCCTCCACGGCGAGCTTTTCGCCGCGTTGCTTCGGATCGATGTCCGCAGCTCGCAATGCTTCCTCGGCGGCTGCTCCCGAACCAAAGTGACCCGACAATGCCGCACGCAGGGTCTTGCGGCGTTGGGCAAAGGCGGCGTCGATAACCGGCCAGACCTTAGCACGCGACTCGTCAGTGACGGGCCACGGAGCAGAGTCGAAGACGTCAATACGCACCAACCCAGACTCAATATTGGGCGCGGGCCAAAAGACGTTCTTACCAATCGTGCCCGCCTTGGAGACCTTGCCATAAAATCCCGCTTTGACCGAAGGCACGCCGTACACCTTGCTGCCCGGCTGCGCAGCTAGGCGGTCCGCCACCTCTAGCTGGACCATAACCAGCACGCGACGAATGGAAGGAAAAGTCTCCAATAGGTGCAGCAGCACCGGGACGGCCACGTTATACGGCAAGTTGGCTACCAGAGCGGTCGGCTCAGTGACGTCAGCTTCTGTTACCCGCAGTGCGTCCTTTTCCACCACCTGAAGGCGCTGGGCATATTCCGGGGCGCGCTCAGCCACGGTATCGGGCAGCTGTGCAGCCAGGCGCGAGTCGATTTCTACCGCGGTAACTTCTTCCACAGCCTCTACCAGGCCGAGGGTTAGCGAGCCCAAGCCCGGCCCCACCTCGAGGACGCGGTCTGCGGGATCCAACTCGGCCGCAGCGACGATGCGCCGAATGGTATTCGGATCATGCAGAAAGTTCTGCCCTAGCTTCTTCGTGGGCGCAATGTTGAGCTTCTCCGCGAGGGCGCGGATCTCTACGGGGCCCAAAAGCGCGGCGCCGGTGGAATCAGTCATGCCTTCTAACTTAGTAGAAGAGATGAAAAAGCCGCACACCACTTAGGTGTGCGGCGATAAAGCGCTTCAGTCTAGCGCAGGCCCAGCTTGGAAGTACATGCCGGCCAAGCGCCCCACCCCTGCGCCGCCTGCACCTTCTGTGCCACGGCAATCTGTTGCTCGCGGGAAGCCTGCCATGCCTCCGGTGCGTACTCGGTGCCACCGAATGCGGCCCAAGTGGATGGAGTGAACTGCAGGCCACCGGAGAAGCCATTGCCGGTATTGATAGCCCAGTTACCGGTAGCCTCGCACTGTGCGATGGAATCCCAGACGGAGCCATCGGCGACAGCCGGAGCAGCAGCACCAGAGTTACCGCCCTCCTCTGGCTTTTCTTCTTCGGCCTTCTTGGTGCCGCGGGCGATGGTGGCAGCCTTAGGCTCTACGGTCACCTTTTCTTTGATGACGTCATTAGATTCCTTGGCGCCGTCCTTCATCACCAGCTTGCGAGTGATAACGCGCTTGCCCTTAACGCCTTCCTCGCGGACCTCTTCGGTGCCCTCTTCCAGCTCCGGGTCATCAACAAAGTTAGGCTCGGCTTCGAACTCTTCCTCAGAGTCATAGGTCGTAGTGGAAACCTGATCCACCTTGATGGACATGCCATCGGTAACCTTGGTGTCCTTGGACGGGAAGACACGATCATCGTCATCAACGTCGATATTGCGCGCCTTAAGAACGTCCTCGACGGTCTTAGCAGCAATCTTGGTATAAGTTACCTTGCCACCATCATTAATCTTGACGATCTTCGGGGAAACGACCTCTAGGTCCATGCCCTCTTCCAGCTGGGCATCCTGGTCCACGTCAGCGTCACCGGACTTGACGGAAGCGCCCTTGGCCACGCCGCTCAAGTTACCCAATAGGTCAGAAACGGTGAGGTCGGTGGTGGACAACTGCTGCTGCACGCCGTCGATAGTCACGGCCACCGGCTTGGCGGTGCGAACGGAGATCTCATCGCCATCGCCCACAGACTCGGACGGTGCCGGGTAGACGATGTCTTCCTCGCTCACCTGAACGCCAGCTGCCTCCAGCGCGCCGTCAACGTCTTTGGCAAAGGTAGCCAGTTCCACCTTGTCGCCGTTAACGTCCACGGTGACATCCTTTTGTGCCGCAACGGCAACGACGCCGCCCACGGCCAAGGTGCCCAAGACGCCACCCGTTGCCAGGCGCAGTGGCAGCGAGCGGGAGTTATTGATGCGCTTGATTTGATGAGGTGACATGCCGAATGAATCTCCGATAGTGCAGGTTTCAACAATTATTAGAGTTTAGGCCAGCAAGAATTTCCGCGCAGGCAATTGCATTGCTCAGATCTGCTGCTGCCGCACCGTGGGCGGCGCTGCGGATCCCTAAAACCTAAACGAACGATTAATAACAATACGATAACAGCAACATAAAGTCGAGAACCAATCCGCCACATGCCTCACTGAGCACACAACCGCCACACCAAACACCCACGCCACCCCTGGCCAGCGGGTTTTGAAATTGTGAAAACCATCACCCAGGAGTTAGCCCAGGCCGTAGACGCGGTCAAAGGTTTCGTTAACCTCCGCCGCTAGCGCCTGCACCGTCTGGTGGCGTACACGGGCGATGCATTCATATGTGTGCCCGATAAGAGCCGGTTCATTGCGTTGGCCGCGGAAGGGTTCTGGCGTCATATACGGTGCATCAGTTTCCACCAGCAGCTGGCCGGCCGGCGCCTTGGCAGCCACCCGCCGCAGCTCGGCGTTGCGCTTAAAGGTTACGTTGCCGGCAAAGGACAACACGTAGCCGCGCTCCAAGGCCTCCTCTGCTACCTTCAGCGGCGAGGAGAAGCAGTGCAGCATGACGGTGTGGGGAGCGGGGGCGTCGGCAAGGATGCGCAGCAAGTCCGCATCCGCTTCGCGGTTGTGGATCATCAGCGTCTTGCCATAGCGCACTGCAAGGTCAATATGCCACCGCAGGGATTCCTCTTGCTGGGCCATGGTCGCGGTGGTCTCTGGCTCATGCTGCACCCAGTACGCATCCAGTCCGGTCTCCCCCACCGCGACGCAGCGCGGATCCGCCACCATCTCTTCCAGCGCTGCCTTGGTCGGCGCATCCAACTCATTAGCGCGCACTGGGTGGATGGCACAGGCAGCATAAACATCCGGGAAGGCATGTGCAGTCGCCAGAGCCGCTGCCGATTCGCGGCGGTCATCACCAACCGTCACCATGCGGCTGATACCGGCGGTGCGTGCGCGATTCACCAGCACTTCATCGGTGTCCTCGTGCGAGAAAAGATGCGTGTGCGCATCAATAAGGCCACTGAGGCCCGGTGCCGGAACGGGAGTGGGTCGTCGCTTCTTTTTAGCCATGCACGCAATTGTAATATTGGCTGCCATGTTGATCAGACCCGCCGGCCTTGCGGATGTGCCCGCCATGACCGAAACCCTCAACTGGGCCATCGCACACACCGACGTCATCTTCCGCGCTACCCCGGCCAGCATCGCAGAGCGCGAAGACTACCTACGCGAGCTGTGGGAAAAGGACTGCCCATGCCTCGTCGCGGAGTCCGATTCTGGCGACTACCTGGGGTGGGCGCTCTACCACCCCTACCGCGATCCGCAGGTATGGACAGGCTGTTATGAAACCACCATCTATCTTTCCCCCACCGCTCAGGGCCAAGGCGTAGGCACTGCTTTACTTGGCGCCTTGGTAAAGGCGGCGCGCGCCGATAAAAAGGTTCATTCGCTGCTCGCCCTCATCGTCTCCACCAATGCGGCATCACTTAAGTTGCATGAAAAGTTTGGGTTTGAAAACGTGGGTATTCTTAAAGAGGTTTGCTACAAGTTCGATCGTTGGCTGAGCCTCACCCACCTACAACTTCTGGTGTAAAGGAATTTCTATGCATATCCGCCCTGCCGAGCTTGCCGACGCCCCCGCGCTCACCGCCATCTACAACGCCGGCTCCGCAGCGAAACCCGCCGCCAACCTGGTCACCTGGCAAGAAGATGTGGCTGACCGTGAAAAGTGGCTCAAGGAGATGTTTGAGGCCGGCTCCCCGGTCTTCGTAGCCGTACACGATGATGAAATCATTGGTTGGGCCGCCTATTTCCAGTTCGTGACCCCTGCCATCTATTACGGCACCGTCGAAGATTCCGTCTACATTGCTCCCTCCGCCCAGGGCAAGGGCGTAGGCTCCGAGCTTCTCGACGCCCTCATGGACTACGCCGCTGATGACAGCTACGTACAGACGATGATCACCTATATCGTCGATACCAACGAAGGCTCTATCGCCTTGCATAAAAAGTTCGGCTTTACCGAGACCGGCCGTATGCCGAATATCCATACCAAAGACGGCGTCCGCCTCGGCCTGGTACACCTCCAGCGCGATTTCCAGCGCTAACCGCCAGGTTTTTCCCCGCCGCTCCGCGCCCCTCAGCACTGGAGCACACAAATAGCCGCGTTATGCCCTTAACTTCCTAAAAATCGGGCGATAACGCGGCTATTTATATGGTGTTACTTGGAGACAGGCGCCCACTCTGGACCGGTTTCACCCAGCTCTGGGTCCAGCTTGGAGACGAGCGGCTTAGGCTTTGCCAAAGCGGTGCCCGGCTCTACTTGGATGCGCTCCCACTTCGCCTGCTGCTGGGTGTAGTCACCCATGATAATCGGATATTCGTGGCCCTCTGGCGGTAAACCAGCGCCCACGAGTTCTACCGGAATATCGTCCTTGACGTCGTGTACCTCCGGCTGGGCTGCCCACACGCCGCTGCGGCCCAAGGTTTCGTGCACCTTCTGCGCGGTAAACGGCAGGTAGGGCGTGAGCATGACATTGCAGTCAGAAACGACTTGGAGGGCGGTCCATAGCACGGTGGCTAGACGCTCGCGCTGGGACTCATCCTTGGCTAGTTTCCACGGCTCCTGGTCTGCAATATAGGCATTGGCCTCGCCGACGACGTGCATGATAGCGGTAATCGCCTGCTTAAATTTGGACTGCTCCAGCAAACCACCGGCAGTGTCGAAGGTCTCCTCCGCCAGCTGCAGGATTTCTTTGTCCTTTTCTTCTAATGCTGCTGGTGCGGGAACCTCTCCGAAGTTCTTAAAGGCCATAGATACGGTGCGGTTGACCAAGTTACCCCAGCCATTTGCCAGCTCATTATTGATACGGCGAACGAACTCATCCCAGGTAAAGTCCGTGTCATTGTTTTCAGGGCCAGCCACGGCAATGAAGTAGCGCAGGGCGTCAGGGCCGAACTCCGCCAAGAAGTCCTTGACATAGATGACAACACCCTTGGACGAGGAGAACTTGGATCCAGACATGGTCAAGTACTCGGAGGAGACGATTTCCGTAGGCAAGTTGAGATCGCCGTACTTGTGGAGTTCCCCGCCCTTGTTGCCCTTACCGGCATAGCCCAATAGCTCGGCCGGCCAGATCTGGGAGTGGAAGGTGATATTGTCCTTGCCTTGGAAGTAATAGTGGCGGGCGTCTGGGTTCTGCCAAAAGTCCTTCCAGGCCTCGGGCTGACCGGTGCGGTACGCCCATTCGATGGAGGAAGACAGATAGCCGATGACCGCATCGAACCACACGTAGAGTTTCTTGGCGTTATTGTCCTGCCAGCCCTCGACGGGGATAGGAATTCCCCAGTCAATATCGCGCGTCATGGTGCGCGGGCGCATATCTTCAAGCAGGTTCAGGGAAAACTTCAGTACGTTCGGGCGCCAATCTTCGCGGGTAGAAAGCCACTTTTGCAGCTCATCCTTGATGGCTGGCAGATCCAGTAGGAAGTGTTCGGTTTCGATGAATTTCGGGGTCTCACCGTTGATCTTAGATACGGGGTTGATAAGGTCCACGGGGTCGAGCTGATTGCCGCACTCATCGCATTGGTCACCGCGGGCGCCATCCGCACCGCAAATTGGGCAGGTGCCCTCGATATAGCGGTCCGGCAGGGTACGTCCGGTAGACGGCGAAATAGCGCCCTTGGTGGTCTTTTTGAGCATGTAACCGTTGGCATACAGGCCTTTGAACAGCTCCTGCACCACGGAGTAGTGGTTACGGGTGGTGGTGCGAGTAAAGAGATCATAGGACAGGCCAAGGTTGGCCAAGTCAGTAACGATCTGACGGTTATAGCGGTCTGCGAGCTCACGAACGGAAACGCCCTCTTTATCCGCCTGTACCAATAGCGGAGTGCCGTGCTCATCCGTACCCGAGACCATGAGTACGTTGCGGCCACGCATTCGCTGGAAACGTGCAAAGACGTCGGAAGGAACACCAAAACCGGCCACGTGTCCGATGTGGCGCGGGCCGTTGGCGTAGGGCCAAGCAACATTAACTACTACAGACTCAGTCATGGGTTCTACTTTATCGAAGCCGACTCCTATACACACGATTAGGGCAGACATTTCTCCCGCAGGTGAACTGCATTTTCAGCAGAAAGCGCCCACCGCTTCCCTACCACTAAGGAAACAATGGGCGCTTTAGAGCAGCCGCGAAGAAAGCGATTTACTTCCGCTTCATCGGGTGCTTCAGGCGTTCGTTGCGGCGCTTCTTCAGAACCTGCGTGCGCTGGTACTCGCGGTGCAGGCGGCGCTCGCGGGCCATCTTGCGCTGGAACTGCTGTGCCTCGCGGTATTCGAGGTAGATAACATCCTCGCTCAACGCCTTGTAGATGGCGAACATCAGTCCAACCACGATGAACAGGAATGGCAGTGCAGCAACGATGGTGACGTTCTGCAGGTTAGACAGTGCATCCTCATTGGCCAAGAGCAGGGTCAGGCCTACCAAGGCAGTCAATCCACCCCACGCGGCGGAAAGCCACGGCTTAGCAGTAGCGGCACCATTTTGGGACATGGAGCCCATCACCGTGGACGCGGAGTCTGCCGAGGTAACGAAGAAGGTAGCCAACAGGATTGCTGCAACGATGCCGGCAACGAAACCGCCAGGCATGGACTGCAGGAGGTTAAACAGCTCTTCCTCGGCAGATTCGCCGGTGATGGATTCGCCGTTTTGCTCCATGTGGATGGCGGTGCCACCGAAGATAGCGAACCACAGGGTGGATACGCCGGCTGGGATGAGCAGGACGCCCAAGCAGAATTCGCGGACGGAACGGCCGCGGGAAATACGAGCCAGGAACATGCCCACGAACGGGGACCAGGAAACCCACCAAGCCCAGTAGAAGATCGTGTAACCGGAAAGCCACTCAGCGGCGGCGCCGTTTTCGGACTCGGCGGTGCGGCCGATCATCTCGGTGAAGTAGTTGAGGTAGTTACCAATGGAGCCAGGAATCTGGTTCAGGATGGTAACGGTCGGGCCCAAGATGAACACGAAGATCGCCAACACTGCGGCGAGGACCATATTCGCATTGGAGATATACTGAATGCCCTTGCCCACGCCGGACATCGCAGACAGGATGAACGCGAGGGTCAGAACCAACACAATGCCGATAACCACGGAGTTGGTGGGATTATCGATGATTCCGGATGCCTTCAGTCCGGCCTGAATCTGCAGGGCACCCAGGCCCAGGGAGCAGGCGGTGCCGAAGACGGTGGCGAAGATAGACAGGATGTCAATGAGCTTGCCCACTGCACCATTAGCATTACGCTCGCCAATCAGCGGCACGAAAGCCTGGCTCAACAACTGCTTACGGCCGATGCGGAAAGTGGAGTATGCAATGGCCAAGCCAACGATGGCATAGACCGCCCAAGGGTGCAATGTCCAGTGGAACATTGCATAGGCCATGGAAGATCCAACGTTGCCGGTTCCCTCGCCTGGGGTGCCGTCACGGTAGTTAGCTAGCGGCTCGGAGGCGCCATAGAACATCAGGCCGATGCCCATACCGGCGGCAAACATCATTGCGATCCATGAGGGCGTGGAAAATTCCGGCTCCTCATTAATGCGGCCCAGCTTGATGGAGCCGAACTTGGAGGCGGCAATGAAGACAACGAACACCACAAAGACGGTGCCGAAGAGAATATATGCCCAACCAAAGTTGTCGACTACCCAGGTCAGGGCCGAAGCGGAGAAGTTGGCAAAGTTATCCGGGGCAGCCAAACCCCAGACAACGATCGCGGCAACAAGCACGCCGGCGATGCCGACGATGGACCAATCGATTGGCATATTGTCACGATCGGCCGCAATTTCTACCTCAGGATCGTCGTAGCGCTCCGGGTGGAAACCGTCGGAGTGAATCATATCCTGCAGCTGGCCGGTGGCAGATTGTGCGTCCAGCTGTTCGTCTACAGTCTGATAATTCTCAATAGGCTGCTCGCTCGAAGAAGCCGAAGCCGGCTGCGCATGTGCGCCGACCGGTTCCTTTCCTTCTTCTGGCACGCCTGTGCCCATATTTTCCGAGTTTGTCATGAACTATACAGTGGTGCGGAACTACTCAATTATCAAACGAAGCACGCATAAACTTCGCTGCTCAACGCCGTTTGCCAGGGATTTTCCACGAAAATCTGAGGGGTTTTTACGCTTCATTTCCCCATGTAGATAGCGCTTTAAGTCGCTCACACGCCCAAAAACTATAACAATTCAGTTACAAAGGGGTCATTAGTGAGGCTGTCTACCGGTGCTACAAGGTGTGTCGTAGTCGAAAAGACACTGCCGGTTAAGACTTGCGGACTTGCAAAGCGGCGTCGTAAAGCTCGCGGTTGGAAACCTCGGTGCCTTTCGCTACCTGCTTACACGCATCCTTAAGCCGCATTCCCCCTGCCGCCAATTCGAGCGCTTGGGGAACCAAATCTGCGGCGGTGGCAGCCGCGGCAGTACCGCCTTCAATTACCACGGTGATCTCTCCCCGGGCTCCTTCTGCCGCCCACTCGGCCAGCTCACCCAAGCTGCCACGGCGAACTTCCTCATAGGTTTTAGTAAGCTCCCTGCACACCGCGGCTGGACGCTCGGCGCCGAGAACCTCCGCGGCCTCTGCCAGTGTTTCGGCCACGCGGTGAGGCGATTCGAAGAAGACAATGGCGCGCTTTTCATTCTGCAATGACTCCAGCCAGGCTCTGCGGGGGCCGGGCTTGCGGGGAGGAAAGGCGTCGAAGAGGAAATGCCCTACGCCTAGGCCAGACAGTGCCAGGGCTGTCGGCACGGCAGAAGGCCCGGGAAAGCAGGTCACGGGGATATCGCGCTCGGCCGCCGCAGCCACAATGGACAAGCCCGGATCAGAAATAATCGGCATACCGGCATCGGTGACGACAAGGACGGTGCCGGCCGCGGCGGCGTCGATAAGCTGCTGGGCGCGGTCTTTTTCATTGTGATCAAAGTTGGACACCACCCGCCCAGAAATCTCGATGCCCAAAGCTTGCGCCAAGTTCCGCACGCGCCGCGTATCCTCGGCCGCAATGACGTCCGCATGCTGCAAGGCATGCATTAAACGCGCGGAGGCATCTCCCACGTTTCCCAGCGGCGTGGCGGCGAGGATGACCCCGCGCGGTAGTGGATCCAGACCTGAAACAGACATATCTCTAGCATTCCATACTCTCTAATGCGCGGGCGCGGTGCCTTGTCGCCTAGACTCAACCAGGTGACTATTGCTACCGCTGCCCCATCGCGCACCACGCACGACACTGTGGCCCCGCCAGCGCCCCGTACCTATCAGTGGGGCAAGGCTGACTGGATAAGCACTAGCGTCGTTGGCGTACTCGCGCTCATCACCCGCTTTGCCGGATTGACCGCGCCCGTATCAAAGGGCACTCCTGTCTTTGATGAAAAGCACTACGTTCCGCAAGCCTGGGACATGGTGCGAAGCTGGGATAACCTCTTCATCGGAGGTATAGAATCCAACCCCGGTTATGGCCTGGTGGTTCACCCACCGCTGGGCAAGCAGATTGTGGCGCTGTCCGAATGGGTCGCTGGCTATTCCCCACTGGGCTGGCGTTTTATGACTGCCCTCTTCGGCGCAGCCACCGTGCTCTTGACGATGTCCCTGGCCCGCCGCGTCTCTTTATCCTGGCAGGTAGCAACCCTGGCTGGCCTCATCGCCGTCTTTGATGGTGTGCTTTTGGTCTCTTCCAAGTTCGGCATGTTGGACATTTTCCAGGTCTTCTTTGTTGTCTCGGCCGCCTGGGCACTTGCTCGCGATCATAATCAGATGCGCCAGCGCCTCCACACCGCTTTCCTTAAAAATCGTTTGGGCTCCTCCGCCTTCGGACCACGCTTTGGATTCCGCTGGTGGCGACTCCTCGCGGGCGTCTGCCTTGGCCTTTCCCTGGGGGTGAAGTGGTCCGGCCTGTACTTCATCATGTTCTTTGGCCTCATGTCCGTCTTTAGCGATCTTGCCCTGCGCAAGCGCTATGGCGTACGCCGCTACATAGTGGGCACTCTCGTGCGCGATACCCCTGCTGCCCTAGCCTCCCTCGTACTGGTGCCGGTGCTGCTCTACGCCTGGACCTGGCGAGCCTGGTTTTCCTCCGAAACCGCCGTGTACCGCCACGCCAAAGTAGATGGAACGATCGAGGACGGATCGTGGCTGATGCACCTGCCCGAATCCCTGGCAGGCTGGTTCTACTACCATTCCTCTGTCCTAGAATTCCACGCCAGCCTGACTTCCTCCGGTGGCCACCACCACCCGTGGGACTCTAAGCCTTGGGCGTGGCTGGTAGCCGCCCGCCCCATCTTGTACTACTCCTCCACCGACCTGCAATGCGGTGATGGCAGCAACGAGTGCCGCAAGATGCTCTACCTCTTTGGCACACCGGTTATCTGGTGGCTGGTCATCCCGGCCGTCCTGTGGGGCCTGTGGTCACTTATCATTCGCCGCAATCGCAGCTTCCTCATCCCCTTGGTGGGCTTTGGGGCAGGTTTCTTGCCCTGGCTTGCAGCCTTTGACCGCCAGATGTACTTCTTTTATGCCACTGCGTTTATCCCCTTTGTCATCGTGCTCATTGCCTTAGCGCTCGGCCAGCTCATCGGCCGTGGCAGGCCAGTGCAGTGGGGATGGCTCAAGAGTTTGGCAGGCGGCCCCGTACGCTGGGGAACAATCGCCGCCGTGTTCTACCTAGCCCTGGTAGTGGCGATGTTCTTCTATTTCTCTCCCATTTTGTACGGCTACAAGATTCCAGATTCTTGGTACCACTCCATGATGTGGCTGCCTAGCTGGACCTAGCCGCACGAAAGCGGGGCTTATTGAGGTTGCGCGTTGAGGGACCTCCACCAGGCGCGCACTAAGTAGCCCTTTTCTGCCGCCCAAGCCCACGCCAAGCTGAAGGTCGCCAGCGCGGTAGCGATAAGAAAATATACCTGTTCCATGGTTACGGTGCCCAGCGCAATATCGCGCATGCCGAACCCGAAGAGGAAAGCAAACATCGTGGCCGAGACTGGGAGCAGGCCAGTCACCGCCGCGGGGCGCCAGGCACAGAAAAATAGGCCGCAGGCCATGCCGAAGCGCACGGCTGCGCCTTCCATCAGCAGGTTGGCCCGTTCAGGATCCGCCGTGGGATCTAATACCTTTCCTTCCTCACCCAACGGTACGAGCCCAGAGGAATGGACGATGAGCACTACTGCCCAGATCGCAAAGATGGCACCCATCAGCACCATGGCGGCACGCGCAACCGTCAGGTTGGCTTGGCGAGCGCTCGAGGTGCGCCGCCATTCCGGCTCCACGCCGGCCAAGATGACATCGGAGAGATCCGTTGGTGGCGCCATACCGGATTCCGCAGGCTCCACAAAACGCAATGATCGCGAAAGCGCGGCCGCCTTATCGCGAAAGGCGCGGCATTCGGCGCAGCTTTCCAAGTGCGCATCGATTACGTCCTCTGCTAAATCTGAGTGCTCACCATCCAGCTGCGCAGAAATCGCCGCTTGGACTTGGCTATGCGTCAACATTGCTGAGCACCCCGTCCATGCTGGCTCGACCGGAGCCAAAAATCACGATCATCAATAAGGACATCAGCAAAACCAGTGGGTATTCGATTCCGCCTTCGGCAGCAAAAAGACCATGTCCCAAATGCACAAAGTACAGTGCGCACCCCATCAGCAGGGCAAGCGCGCCGGCCACAAAAGTGGTGAGCAAACCGACGACGAGGAAGGCGCCCCCAACCATCTCCCCGATGGCGGCGATATAGCCGGAAAGCTGTGGCTGCGGCACCCCAAGGGCGGAAAATTGCCCCACGGTTTCGTCCATGCCGGTCATAAACATCTTATCCACGCCGTGTGCGACAAAGATTAATCCGAGGACCGCTCGAAAAATAAGCAAAGCAGCATCGCGTACGGCAGGTCTATTCATGCTGAACAGATTACCCTGAACCCCTCACCCGATGCGAAGGCAATGGCCTACGCCCATACTGCTGGGGATTTCGCCCTTTGCCGGGGAAGGAACGGCATATAGTGACGCGGACTGTTTCAATGGGAACCACGCAGAAAGATTAAAGGAGAACACCATGAGCAAACCAGCTACGCAGTCCGCAGAGCGCACCGCCTTAGTCTATGACGATGATGGACTTGGCCGCCCGCCTTGGGCAATGTCCTCGCCGATGTTGAAGGAGTATTACGACACCGAATGGGGCCTGCCTATTTTTGATGAAGCAGCTCTTTACGAGCGTTTGAGCCTCGAGTCTTTCCAGTCCGGGCTTTCCTGGGCGGTGGTTTTGAAAAAGCGCGAGGCCTTCCGTGCGGCCTTTTGCGACTTCGATCCTGAAAAAGTCGCTCAATTTACCGAAACGGATGTTGAGCGATTGCTTGGCGACGCCTCCATTATTCGCAACGAGACCAAAATCCGCGCCGCCATCACTAACGCCAAAGCCACTATCGCCTTACGCGAAGAAGGCGGGCTGGCGGAATTCATTTGGTCCTTCCAACCGCCGGAGAACCTCTACCCCACCGCAATGGAAGATATTCCGAAAAAGAGCGACGAATCCAAGTTGATGTCACGCGAGCTCAAGAAGAAGGGCTTCCGCTTTGTTGGCCCCGTCACCTGTTTCGCACTCATGGAGGCGATCGGCATGATTGATACCCATCTCATCGGCTCTCACCGCCGCGGAACCTCCGGGGTATGGCACGACAGCGGTGTGCCGCATTATGGCCTAGCGCAGGAATACAACGCGCTCACGAACCCGCGGTCAGCGCCTTCCACTGAACTCCGGAACGCGGCCTGCTAAGCCGGCTTCAGTTCTTATCCAGCGCGACGGGCTGCTAGGTCATCGCGCCGGCTATAGCCGTCGGGCCCGGCGTGGGGGCCATCAAAATCGCCGTCTTCCCCATCGTTATAGCGCAGCGGAAGGTGCACAAAGTCAGGGCTTTCGTCATCGATCTCCACGATCACAGCGCCTGGGCGGCGCAAGTTGCGCGGAATCTTCAAAGCTTCATCCTCGGCGTTGCGCACGCCCAAACGGGCGCGGCGCAAGTGGCGCACACGGCGGCGCATCAGGGCTCGCTCCTGACGAACCTGAGCGCGAAGAGCCATCAGATAGACAACTGTGAGCACACCGGCCACCGCAGCCAACCACCAGGTCCAGCCGCCGGCCACGATCCCCAGTGCCACCGTGAGTACCACGGCCACGGCTAGGCCCAGCAGGGTGCGCTGACGGCGCTGGTAACGAGTAACAGACTTTTCCTTTTCTGCTACCGGGTCCCAGCCGCCACGGCCCATGCGACGCTGCGCGAATTCCACCTCATCCTCGGACAGGTTGGTATCCATACCGGCGTCCTCTGCTACAGCGGTTTCCATGAGTTCGCCAGAGTCCTCGGCCTCTGCCTTGTCCACGGATACCGGCTCAGCGTTAGCCGTGCCTTCCAAATCGGCAGAATCCTTCTCAGCGACCTCGGCCTTATCTACGGCACCGGGGTACATAAGGTCCACCGGCGAGGTATAAGTCTCGTCGTAGTCATAGGCATCACTTGCCACGGTAGAGACCGCGGGAGCGCTAAAGACCTCTGACTCGGCGGCAGCAATATCGGAAGAGTCATCTTTTGCGGCCTGGTCTGCGGCGTCTTCCTCGTCCTCAAGAAGTACGTCATCGGCATCATCGAATTCGGTGTCGTCACCAACCGCCGCCGTATCAGCCTGCTGGGAAGCCGGGACCGCGACTGCTTGGGGCTCAACTGCAGAATCGTCGCCTTCTACAGTCGCTTCCTCGACCAGTTCGCCGTCGATAGTATCTGCTTCTGTCTGAGTGTCCTCACCAGCTGCGGGGGCAGAGGCTGCAGAAAACGCACGGCTGCCGGTACCGAAAGGCTGGGACTTCGCGCGGCGGGCAGCACCGGCAATAGTCACGGAGCGCGAAGAGGACTTAGTAGCCTCGGCATCCGACTCATCCACACCGGTGTCTGCGGCCTCTACGACTTCATAGTCCGCCTCGTCCTGGTCCTCGCGGCGGTGCACATCATCGGCACGCAGGCGTGGACGCCGGCGGCCAGCGACCTTGCCAGAATCTCCTTCAAAAAGGACGCGAGTATCTTCAAAGGCCTCACCAGTATGGCTCATTGGGCGGTTATTCCTGCCCAGAATCCATGGCGCGAGGACGAAGAGCCACACCACGATGATCGCGATAACCGGTACAGCTGTCGACACGAAAAGGACCTTCCCCTTGAATACAGATGATTACTCCACTCTAAACGGTGAAACCGCACCATAGCACCCCAAATTCCCACAAATTACAATGTTGTGACTTCTGTGAAAATTGAGGTTGAAATCCCAGCAACTGTGGAGCTATTTCACGCCAGCCGGCCAGCCTGGCGCAGGCGCTCGACAGCCGTGGAGGCATAGTCTTCTTTGACTAAAGCCACGTAATGGTGGTCTTGCCAGGCACCGTCTATATGCAGATTGCGACGCAAGTATCCCTCGTGTCGAAAGCCATTGGCGGCTAAGACGCGACCAGAGGCAGGATTACTCTCTAGATAGGTAGCGGTCACCCGGTGTAGGCCCACCCGTCCAAAGGCGTGGTCCACGCCTAAGGCGGTGGCAGCCGTAGCCACCCCGGCGCCGTGGATCGCGGAATAAACCCAGTAACCAATCCAGCAATCGCGAATGCTGCCATGCTGAATATTCCCCAAGGTAATTTGGCCTACGAATTGACCCTCCACTTCAATGACGAGTGGGACCACCAGTGCCTCACGGGCGGCGGTACGCAGGTACATCAGATGATTCCACCACGCCTGCTGGCTATGCGCCGCCGCCCAAGGTGCTGCTTGGGTCGGCTCGACCGAGCGGAGGAAGCTTTCATCTTCGATACGTTGGCGCCGCCACTCATGCCCATCAGATCGCAGCAGCGGCCGCAGGCGCATCCGCGCCCCAGAAGGGAAGACAGCAGAAGCGGGAAGCCTAACAAAAGGAGTAGATTCCGGCCATCCCGGATGCATGTCATCCGTGGGGCCGGTAGCGGGAAGGCGGAACCTATCCGCCGCAGTACCGAAGGGATCGAGCATTAGCTACGCTGGGTCAAAAACAACACATCGACCACATCGCCCGGGCGGATTTCCGTTACCTCTTCCGGCACGCGAATCATGGCATTGGCCTCTGAAAGACCGGCCAATAGGTGCGCTGGGGCACCCGCGGCACCGCCCAGCCCTTCCACCAGATAATCCGCGGTTTCCGCATCGCGCATCAAACGAGCGCGGATGAAGCCGCGCCGGCCGGGGCGGGAATCGATGTGGTTCAGCGCGCGGGCACGCACCACACGGCGGTGCGCATTGCGTTTGCCCAGTGCCAAACGAATGAGCGGGCGGATATATACCTCGAAGACCACGAGCGCGGATACGGGATTAGACGGCAGCAAGAAGGTAGGAATGCGTTCCTCGCCCACCAGACCAAAACCCTGGACGGAGCCGGGATGCATGGCAACACGAGAGGTATCGATATCACCAAGGTCATCAAGGATCTCACGGATGGCCTCGGCGCCGGCTCCACCAACCGCACCGGAGATGACCAAGACCTCGCTGCGAGCGATGTGCTTTTCCAGCGCTTCGCGGATGCGGCGCGGTTCACCCTCGGCGATGCCAACGCGATGCACCTCTGCCCCAGCCTCGCGAGCCGCGGCGGCGAGGGAATAAGAGTTGACGTCAAAGACTTGGCCCAGTGCCGGCTCTTGGTCTAAATCAACCAGTTCGCGGCCAAAGGAGATGATGGTGATGCGCGGGCGCGGATAGACCAATACCTTAGAGCGGCCAACTGCGGCCAGCAGGCCGATCTGGGCGGGGCCCAAAACCGTGCCGGAAGATACAGCCACATCGCCAGGCTGGATATCGTCGCCTACCCGGCGAACAAAGTCACCGGAGCGCACCGGGCGATGAGCGGTAACGCGCTTGCGGCCGCGGTCGGTCCACTCGAGGGGAAGGACGGCGTCGGCAAGCGTGGGCAAAGGCGCACCCGTATACACACGCACGGCTTGCTTGGGCTGCAGGCGTAACGGCTGCTTGGAGCCGGCCGGAACCTCGCCCACCACGGGCAAGGAACGCTCGACCTCCGGTTGCTGGGGTGCCTTCTCTTCTTCCCCCTCCGCAGCTTGCTCTTCCTGTTCTTTGGGACGGCGTAATCTCAGGCCGCGCTCGCCTCCAATATCAACGGCACGCACCGCATAGCCGTCGATGGCTGCCTGCGGAAAGCCCGGCAGGGGCTGGTTTGCTTGCACCTCCTCGGCGCACATTAACCCCAACGCGTTGGAAATACCGATGCGCACCGGCTCCGGCGTGTTCGCCGCATCCGTTACCAGCGCCAACTGGTCATCAACTGAACGCATAAGGTCTATGCCAGCCCTTTCTTCGCTTTCATGTCCTCTGCCCTTGGGAAATCCCCCTAGTTTAGGCCGTGCTCATCCTCATACTCGGCCACAATCTGCTTAATCGCTTTATACAGCGTGGGGCCATACTTTTCATCGCGCAGACCAAAATCCACATTGGCGGGGATATACCCACCAGGATTTCCCAAATCATGACGCTTTCCTTGGTGGACTACCACGTGCACGGGCTCGCCTTCCTCGATGAGGAGCTCGATGGCGTCGGTAAGCTGCAGCTCGCCACCCTTGCCTGGCTTAATACGGCGGAGGGCATCAAAAATCTTGCGATCCAATAGGTAGCGACCGGTGGCCACGAGATTAGACGGGGCATCTTCCACCGCCGGCTTTTCTACCATGCCCACGACCTTCTTAACGCCTGGGGCATTTGTATCTTCTACGTCAAAGACGCCATAGTTATAGGTCTGCTCGCGCGGGACCTCGAAGGCGCACAGCACGCTGCCGCCCAAAGCCGCGCGCACGCGAGCCATGTCTGCCATGACGGTGGCGGGCAGCACGATGTCATCTGGAAGCATCACGGCAAAGGAGTCTTCATCCTCTCCCAGCACCTCCTCTGCAAGGCCCACCGCGTGGCCCAACCCTAGGGGCTTTTCTTGCTCCACCGCAACAGGGTGAATGAGCTGATTAGCGCGCTTAACCTTGGCAACCTGCTCGTCCTTGCCGCGGGATTCAAGGGTGTCTACCAGTTCTGGGAAAGCTTCGAAGTGGCGCATGACTTCTTGCTTATCGGGCGCGGTAATCACCGCAAGGCGGCGGGCGCCTACAGAGGCCGCCTCCTCTGCGATGAGTTCGATGCCGGGAGTATCAACAACGGGAAGCAGTTCTTTGGGAACTGTCTTGGTGGCGGGCAAAAATCGGGTGCCCATACCTGCCGCTGGAACTACAACCGTGGTGATTCCGCGGGCGGAATCTTCGCGTTCTATAGCCATGCGTAATAGCGTACAACGCCACATTATTTTCCCGTGCACCGCTACGCCGCAGGGTTATGATTAATTTATGACCTCTTCCATGACTGCTAAAAACGAGCTGCGGGCCCGCTTGGTCCAGGCCCGCCGCGAACTTTCCGCCGAAGACCACGATGCCTTTACCGCTGGCGTGCGTAAGCATCTCGAGTCCGAACTCACCGAGTCCATGACCGTGGCCGCCTACTGGCCTTTGGGTTCGGAGCCGGGCGGCGCCGATTTTGTGCCGTGGCTCAAGGATCATGTCTCCCGCGTCCTCCTGCCAATTTCCGGGGAGAATGGCACGTTGACCTTTGCCGAATACCGTGGCAAAGAGGCCATGCACGAAAGCCCACTGGGCTTGAATGAGCCCCAGGGCCCGAGCTTTGATAGCAGCGTACTAGCCGAGTGCGATCTGGTACTCGCCCCAGCCATGGCCGTAGATGCCAAGGGCAACCGCATGGGCAAAGGCGGCGGATACTATGACCGCGCACTAGAGCCGCTTCCCCACGGCAAGCCACCGGTCTTCGCCATGGTCTACCCCGCCGAGTTGGTAGATGAGCTACCTACCGAAGACCATGACCGCAAGGTCGATGCCGTCGTCACCGCCCACGGCATCACCCGCTTCTAGTTTCCGGGGTACGGGAACCATGAGCGGTTTTGGGAAGTCTAAAAAAGTATGCCCACTTCTCATTTTCCCCGCCTCGTTTATACCCTCCGCACCCCTGGCCATCGCCGCGGCGTAGTAGTGCGCCGCGCCATTGCGGTGGCCCTCCTTATTGCCGCGCTAGCCTCGGCCCTTTCAGCGGCCAAGGAGCTACCGCGTTCCCGTTTTTAGCCGCGATCTGCCGGCGGGGGCGGAGCTTGCGCTTGCCGACGTCGACTTAGCTCGGATTCCTGCCTCCTCTATCCCCGATTCTGCGCTAACGGAAAAGCCAGAAGAACTAAGTGGCCGCGTTATTACCGCCGCCGCCAACAAGGGCGAAGTGATTACCGATGCTCGCCTTCTAGGAGAAGATCTTGTCTCCAGCTTGGTGGGTGGCACAGGGGCCGAGGCCGGGCGGATGATTCCGGTCAACCTTGCCGAGCCAGACATCATCCCCCATTTGCATCATGGCGATACCGTGGACGTGGTCACCGCAGTTGAGGCGGGGGCGGCTGCCGCAACCCCTACCGCACGCGTTATCGCCTCAGGCGGACGCGTGGTGTCTACCTCCAGCCCGGAAGGCGAGGCTTCCTCGTCGACCGTTTTACTCGCATTGCCCCAAGATCACGCCAATGATGTTGCCGCGGCGTCGTTAAGCCAGCCGCTCACGGTGGTCATAGTTGGTGATCGCGCTCACCCGCAGCAACACTAGACCTTTTCAGCCACAACAGTTGTGGTCGGTTACCGGCTCCATTAAGGTTTCGCAGTGTCCATGGTTTTTACCTACCGTTAGTTATTCCCAGAAAGGTTTGTGCTTATCACCATGCTCAAGGGCTTCAAAGACTTCATTATGCGTGGCAACGTCATCGAACTTGCCACCGCGGTCATCATCGGTTCTGCCTTTACCGCAATCGTCAAATCCGTGACGGACTCTATTATCCAGCCGATCATTAACTCCCTTGGATCCGCCGAGGTTGGGGCCGTTGGCTTCCAGATCACGGATGCAAAGAACACCTTTGTGGACTTCGGCGCCGTCATCTCCGCGGCGATCAACTTCCTCATTATCGCCGCAGTAGTCTACTTCCTTATCGTGATGCCAATCAATAAGCTCACCGAGGCCGCTAAGCGCCGCCACGGTGTCGACCCTGAGGCTCCCGCTCCAACCTCCGAGGAGCTCCTAGCAGAAATCCGCGATCTGCTCGAAGCCCAGAATGTCTCTGATACGAACATCCCGGGAACCGGCACTAGCCGTTCCTCGCACGCCGCGGAGGACGCCGACTACGGTTCCACCGGCGGCGGCCGCCACCAGGCCAAGTAGCCCTTCGCTGTACGCAGCGCAAAGCCCGCGGTTTCTGCTTCCTCGAAGGTAAAACCGCGGGCTTTTGTCTACTCCTTTACGGGGTGCGTGATTGCGCGCTTCTCTACGCTCTAGCCGCCATAGTGTGGGGGCTGGTTATCTCGGTAGAACTGCTCATCGCGCTGACCAGACTCCCCCTCTGCTGCGGTGGCCGATTCCGCGTCATCAACATTTACAATCCGATCCTCATCGACCCCGTGGGCAGCGGATGTGCCGGGCTTATCAGCACTACGGTCATAATCGGCAGCTTCCGATTGCCGGAAGACTCGCCGGCGATTTTTCCGGAACGTCATAGTCAATGCCTTGTAATTACTGAACGCTGGATTGTTGCAGCTGCTCAATGAGGTGATGCACCAGCGGTGCCAAGGTAGCCATGCCATCGCGAACCGCAGCGCGCGACGAGGCAAGGTTGACCACTACAGTCGAACCAGAAACGCCCGACAAGCCGCGGGACGTGCAAGCATCCACCGCGCCACAGGCTTGACCGGAAGAACGCAGCGCCTGGGCCACGCCCGGAACCATCTTGTCAATGACGGAGCGGGTAGCCTCTGGGGTCTTGTCGCGCGGGCCTACACCGGTACCACCCACGGTCAGCACCAAGTCCACGCCACCGACTACGGCGGTCTCAATGGCCTGGCGAATCTTGGACTTCTTGGAACGCACCACGATGGCGCCATCGACACGGAAATTAGCCTCCGCGAGCAACTCATTGACCAACTGAGAGGTGCTATCAGATTGCTCCCCAGGGTGATCGGTGACTATAACGATGAGAGCGCGGCGCGGGGCGGCTAGGCTATCCTCCTGCTCGCTCGCTAGCAGGAAGGCATCATCGGGTTCGGCAACATCCATCAAGGAATCGTGCTTGCCTTCGCCTTCCGGTTGCCCGGAGTCGGTCAAGTCCTGCTGCAAATCTGGCATTATTCTCCTTAAATTAAGGCAGTAGGGCCTTTCGGCGGTGTGAGGTACGGTGCATTCAGCACCTAATGAGGTCTTGCACAGTAATTTACTCGCCTGAGAGAGTTACCTCTACCTGACGAGACTCATCCGAGCCTTCGCGGGTAACCTCCAAGGTCACTGTCGCGCCAAAATCTTGCGACCGCGCTGCCGCAATCAAAGCATCGGCGTTTTCAATCAAGCGATCATTGACGCGGGTGACGATGTCACCTTCCTTCAGGCCCGCCTTATCTGCTGGGCCACCTGGCTCAACCCCGGCGATACGGGCACCATTGCCGTCGTCACGCGCCAGCACCTTCACGCCTAGGGTCGGGTGAGTGACCTTGCCATCATTAATGAGCTCGTCCGCCATGCGCTTGGCAAAGTTCGACGGGATGGCGAAGCCCAGTCCGATGGATCCGCCCTCCCCGGTGGAATTACTGGACAGCGAAGCAATCATGGAGTTCATGCCCACGATATTTCCGTCCCGGTCCACCAGTGGACCGCCGGAGTTGCCCGGGTTGACCGCGGCATCAGTCTGAATGGCGTCAATCAAGGAAGACTCGCCGCCTTCTTGGGAGGCGCGCACCGGGCGGTTTTTGGCAGAAACGATACCGGAAGTCACGGTCGCATTAAGGCCCAGAGGAGAGCCCACGGCCACAACCTCCTGCCCCACGGCGACGGAATCAGAATCACCGAACTGCAAGAACGGCAGGTCTTTGACATCCTTTATCTTCACAATGGCCACGTCAGTATTCGCATCGGAAGCCACCACGTCAGCGTCATGCTTGCTGCCGTCGTTCATAGTCACCTGCATCATGCCGCCGTGCTCAGCGCCTGCAACTACGTGGTGATTGGTCAGCACGTAGCCGTCCGGGGAGATAACGGAACCGGAGCCTTCTGCCCCGCCCGTCCGGGTCATCGTCTGGATGGAAACCACCGCCGGCAAAACCTTGGAGGCTACCTCTTCAACGGAGCCCTTTTCTGGTTCTTTGCCGGTGCTGTTATTGGCCGGCTGGGCCTTGAGCGCCTCATTGACCACTGACGTATCGTTGTTGCCTCCCCCAGAATTCATACCGACCACGGCTCCAGCGATTGAACCCGCGGCGATTGCGGCTACGGCAGCCAAGGCAGTTGCGGCGCCGAGGCCAATCTTTTTCTTTTGTTCCGGTTGCGGGGGCAGCGGGGTGACCATCGGACCTTCCTGACCCTGAGTATTAAAGCTTTGGGTCTGCGGGCCCTGCGGGTACGGCGCCTGTGAACCTAGCGCGCTGGAATCAGCTCCTTCTGCACCGCCGCGCGGCTGGTTCCAGCCTTGTGAATACGAGCCAGTCCCATATTCCTGCGCGCCGGCGTCGCTGCTATAGGGGCCGGCGGTGCCAGCGTTTGCGTTTGACTGCCCGGTGTCTCCAAAATTCGGACCACCGTGTACCGGCTCGGCCTTACCCGGCCCTTCTTGGGACGTTCCCTCCGGGAAGGAACCATCAAAGCCGCGGTAATCGTCATTCCTCATGTTCATGAGAAAACTATGCCTCACTTCGCTTAGTCAAGACTGTTACTGATCTGCCAACCTACTAGGAATTCCTGAAAGGTAGCTGTACGCGATTACCAGTATAAAGGGCCGCAGCCTACCCTTGGTTAAACCAGCGTTGAGCAAAGATTTCACCGCGATCGGTGGGATCTTCATTGCCTCCCGACTGCCCCTCATGCGGCTCTGCCAAACCATCGACAAAGATTTCTCCGGACACGGGCTTGCCCGGCAGGACTACTTCCATGCGCGTGCCACCATCATTGGACTCACGGATCTTAATGGTACCGTCGTGGCGCTCAATCACCGATTTCACGATAGCCAGGCCCAAACCAGAGCCAGGCATAGAACGCGCCTCTGCCGAACGGTAGAAGCGCTCGAAAACCTTCTCCCGCTCCTCCGGCGCAATGCCCGGACCGGAGTCATCAAAGCGCAGGCGCACCTCGTGGGAAGATAGCTGTTCCATGGACACGCGTACCGTGCCAGTAGCCGGCGACCACTTAGCCGCATTGTCCATCAGATTCAACGTAGCGCGGCCCAATGCGAAGGGGTCACCATCCAGCTCCCACGGGATAAAGCGCACCAGAAATTCCACGTCTGGGCGGCGGCGACGGGCACGCTCTAAGGAAGACATCATGACCTCGCACAGGTCCACCGGTTCCGGTTCTCGTTCGTTGCCATCCTCGCGTGCCAAGTCAACGAGGTCACCAATCAAGGTGGAGAGTTCGTTCATCTGGGACATGACGTCATCTTCAAGGTCCTTGCGGTCCTCATCGCTCATGCCAAAGCCGCCACCGGCGCGATTAAGCATCATCAAAAGCTCAATATTGGTACGCATTGAGGTCAACGGCGTCTTCAGCTCGTGCCCGGCATCGGCGACGAACTGGGCCTGCTGCGACCGAGATTCTTGCAAAGCTTCCAGCATCTGGTTAAAGGATGTGGTCAGCTGAGCCATCTCATCATTATTGGATACTTCAATAGGGCGCAGATCATTGGTCTGCGTCACGTAATCCACTGCGCGTTTCAAGCGCGCAATGGGTTGCATGCCGGTTTTGGACACGATGAGACCAGCAAAGATGGCGAGCAAAATGCCAAGCGCAACAATAATCAGCAAAACCGTGCCGAGGATGGCGATGAATTCTTGGGTCGGAGCCAGAGATTGCGCAACGATAACGGTAGAGCCTAGATCGTGGCGTTTGGCCAGAATACGCTCGCCGCCGACCGTACGCACGGAGGTATCTGTATAGTCTTCCGTCCGATGGAAGTCTCCACCGAGGGGAATAGTATCGCCATAGGACAAGCTCGTTGAGGGCGGCGATAAGGAAACGCGCGTATCAGGGTTATAGGACTTAAATTCTTCAATTCCCTGATCCACGTTGTCGATAAACCGCGGGTCCTGGCTCTTGCGCAACAAGGCATCCGCTTTGGCCTCCAAGCGGTCATCTACGGAGGCAGTCAGGGACATAGATACTACCCAGTACGTTGCCAAGGTCATTAAGGCAACGGCTACGGCCACCACAAGGCCAGTAACAGTAGCAAGGCGCCACCGTAGTGGCGCCCGTGAAGCCCAGCTCCCTTGACTTTCAGAGAACTCAGTAAGAGGTGTGGGCTGTGCTTTCCCGGAAGCCACTGCAGGGGAAGCGGGCTTCCTTAAGATCACGGATGAGACTCCCTCAAGACATAACCAACGCCACGGACAGTGTGGATAAGACGCGAGTCGCCGTCTCCCTCCGTCTTCTTACGCAGGTAGCCAATATAGACCTCGAGCGCATTGCCAGAGGTAGGGAAATCATAGCCCCATACCTCCTCCAGAATCTTGCTACGAGAAAGCACCTTGCGGGGATTTTCCATAAGGAGCTGCAGTAGGGAAAATTCGGTACGCGTCAAAGAAATTGCGCGGCCACCGCGGCTTACTTCACGGGTATCGGCATCGAGTTCTAGGTCTTCGAAGCTAAGCTTGCTCTCCACCGGAGCCTCAGCAGCGATGGAATCTGCAGAAGCGCGGCGAACCAAGGAACGCACGCGCGCCAAGAGTTCTTCCAGTGCGAATGGCTTTGGTAAGTAATCATCGGCGCCAGCATCGAGACCAGCTACGCGGTCCGATACGCCATCGCGGGCAGTCAGCACGAGAATCGGACGGTCCCAGCCTTCGCCACGCAGGGTGCGGCACACCTCAAGTCCATCCATGTTTGGCATCATGACGTCCAGAATCAGCAATTCTGGATTCTCAGAGCGCACCGTCTCTACTGCCTCTAAGCCGTCGTTAGCAGTCAGCACATCGTAGCCGTTGAAACGTAGGGAACGGCGTAGCGATTCACGGACGGGTTGTTCATCATCCACCACAAGGATTTTCATGATCCTAATTATTACTGATGAAAGGCAACTTCATGAAGTTATGGAGAATATTTACCCCCATAGCCCCCCAAATAAGGTCGAAACATCTTGATTTCTAGTGGTCGTGGAAACACCTGACATGGGTTAGGTGATTGTGTGGAGTCGAAATGGGTTCCGGATTCT
>NZ_JBBMGF010000011.1:0-69793 GCF_037908325.1 Corynebacterium sp. KPL4035
CACCGCGGGGAACGGGCCCAGGGGCCCCACGCCCTGCGGGCCCCCACCGGGGCCCGCGCCCGCCCCCGGCTCGGCGGGCGGATACTCGGTGGGCCTACCGCATCTCCCAGGGCCGCATCCCCGCTTCGCTGGAATACCGCGTGGTCAATGACGGCCAAGTTGTGGCCCGAACCGACCGCAACGCGGGCGAGCTGCAGGTACGCGGCAACCTAGTCACCGGTTCCTACTACCACTCGCCTACCGCTGAGCCGGGCGAAATCGCCTCCGAATTTCGTGGCAAGCAGGTCGAGGCTGCAGAGGGCAAGTTCACCGCGGATGGCTGGCTGCGCACTGGCGATGTCGGCTCGGTCACCAAGGACGGCTTCCTTACCGTAGAGGACCGCGCCCGAGACGTCATCCGCTCCGGCGGCGAGTGGATCTATTCCGTCCAGCTAGAAAACCTCATCATGTCTGACGAACTTGTCGTCGAAGCCGCCGTCATCGGCTACCCCGATAAGCAATGGGTCGAGCGCCCACTGGCCGTTACCGTCTTGGCAGAAGGTGCTTCTCCCACCATCGAAACCGCAGAGCGCCTGCGCGCCAGCATGCGCAAGGAGCTGCCAAGTTGGATGCTGCCGGAGTACTGGACCTTTGTAAAGTCCATCGATAAAACTTCCGTGGGCAAATTCGATAAGAAGGATTTGCGCACCCACCTGGCAGAAGGCGAGTACAACATCATCCGGCTCAAGGGTCCAGGCGAATCGCAGCGCCTCGCTGCCACCGAAGCTACCGAGTTAAGCCGGGAAAACTAGGAATAATATCCTTCTCTAAGCCGTTGCAGCTTGGTGTACCTCGTCCCCTCTCTTAGACTGGCACCAATGACCTCTTCCACGCAGCGACCCGTAGTTTCCCTGCCCCTGCCCACCGTGGTCCGGGCGCAGTTGCCAGCGGATCTGCCCGCCCCGGCTGCTGATGGCACGCGCGCACTGCTGGATCGCTATGGCCGCCAAGCCCGCGACCTGCGCGTCTCCCTCACGGATCGCTGCAACTTGCGCTGCACCTATTGCATGCCGGCCGAAGGCTTAGAGTGGATGCCCACAGAGAAGACCTTGAGCGATGAGGAAACCATCCGATTGATTCGAATTGGCGTCGGCAAGCTGGGCATCCGCCAAGTACGCTTCACCGGCGGCGAACCCTTGCTGCGTAAGTCGCTGGAAAAGATTATTGCCGCCACCAAGGAGCTACGCACTGACCAAGGCCTCTCCCCTTCCACCGCGCTCACTACCAACGGGCTGGGACTGGAAAAGCGGGCCGACGCCCTCGCCGCGGCCGGGCTCGACCGCATCAATATCTCGCTCGACACCATCGACCGCGAGCGCTATGCCGCGCTCACGCGCCGCGACCGCCTCGATCACGTCCTTCAGGCCATCGCTGCCGCGGATGCCGCGGGCTTAAAGCCCATCAAAATCAACGCCGTGGTCATGCCCGGGGTCAATGAAGAAGACATCGTCCCGCTAGCAGACTATGCCGTCCGCCACGGTGCTCAGCTGCGCTTCATCGAACAGATGCCGCTTGGGCCCCGCGAGCAATGGCGCCGCGAGGACATGGTAACGGCCGCGGATATCCTCGCCCGTCTGCGCACCCACTTTTCGCTACAGCCCGCCCGCGAACCGCGGGGTTCTGCCCCCGCCGCTCTGTGGGAGGCCACCGCTCCGGATGGAACGCGCGGCACACTGGGCATCATTGCCTCGGTCACCCACCCCTTCTGCAGCGACTGCGATCGTACGCGGCTGACTACCGATGGCGCCGTCCGCAACTGTCTCTTTGGCAATTCCGAAACCCCACTGCGGGAATTATTGCGCTCTGGGGCCAGCGATGAGGAGATCATGGAGGCCTGGGCTGGGGAAATGTGGACCAAAAAGCCTGGCCACGGCATCGATGACGAGGGCTTTCTCCAACCGGACCGTCCGATGTCCGCCATCGGCGGCTAACCTTATTTTTATGTCCACGCCCCGCAGCATCTCCGCGCACCTCGATGCCGTCCTCACCCTGGCATCCCCCCTGCCGGCCGAGTCAGCCGCCGTCGATGCTTCCCTCATCGGCCGCGTCCTCGCCGCCGATGCCACCGCGCGCTTTCCCGTGCCGCCCCACGCCAACTCGGCGATGGATGGCTTCCTCGTCCACGCCGCGGATCTTTTCTCCACCGGCCCGTGGACCCTCCCCATCGCCGGCGATGTCCCAGCCGGCGCCGCCCCTATCGAGGTCCCCGCGGGACACGCCGTGCGCATCATGACCGGCGCACCGGTAGCTGATACCGCAGGAATGCTTGTCGTGCCCGTGGAAAATACCACCACCCCGGCCGGCCCAGTAGCGCTTCCAGACGAGGTGACCATCACCGATGCTCCCACCAAGTCACATATTCGCCCTGCCGGGGAGGATATCCAGCCCGGCGCGCCAGTGGCCACAGCCGGCACGCTTGTCGACGCCGCCGTAATCGCCGCTCTCACCTCCGCCGGCGTTTATTCCGTCTCGGCCTACCGCCGCCCACGCATAGCGATCATTTCTTCTGGCGAAGAACTCGTCTCTTCCCCAACAGAGCTCGCTGCCGGCCAGCTGCCGGATTCCAACGGCCCCATGCTCGCTGCCCTTGCAGGCGCAGACGCACACGTCCACGTGAGTGATGCCCCTGCGGACCTCGCCTCTGCACTGGATGAGCTTGCCTCCTCCCACGACCTCATCATCACCTCCGGTGGCGTGTCAGCCGGCGCCTTCGATGTGGTCCACACTGTGCTGGGGCGCACGGATTCCGCGTGGTTCGGTCACGTCGATCAGCGCCCAGGTGCCCCACAGGGCTACTCCCTCTGGAAAGGCACCCCGGTACTATGCTTGCCCGGCAACCCCGTGGCTGCCTTCGTGGATTTCCAGCTTTATGCTCGGCCCCTCATCGCCGCACTTTCCGGGCACCCTGCGCCACGGGAGCGGGTCAACCTGCGCGCCCGTGTGGACTCGCCTCTTCCTGCCTCCCGCGGCCGGCCGACCATTGTCCCCGTGACCGTAGACTTTCAGCCGGAGCCCGCCATTACTTCGCACCTGCCCCACGGCAGCCATCGCGTCGTATCGCTCGCCGGTACCAATGGCTTTTGTCTCATCTCCTCCGAACCGCCCGCCGTGGGCGAAGAGACCACCGTTTATCTGTATTAAAGGAGCAACCATGAAATTTACCCACCTAAACTCTGACGGCGCTGCCTACATGGTCGATGTCACCGAGAAGCAACCCACCGTACGCACTGCCACGGCCGAGGGCGAAGTCGCCTGCTCCCCCGAGGTCATGACCGCTTTGCGCGACGGCACGGTCCCCAAGGGCGATGTCCTCGCCGTAGCCCGCATCGCCGGCATTTCCGCCGCCAAGAAGGTCCCCGAGCTGCTTCCACTAGCGCATACCATCGGCGTGCACGGCTGCGCTGTGGAGCTCACGCTTGCCGACGACCACGTATTCATCTCCGCCACCGTCCGCACCGCCGACCGCACTGGCGTGGAGATGGAAGCGCTTACGGCCGTGAATGTTTCCGCGCTCGCCATCATCGACATGGTCAAGGGCGTGGACCGCTCCGCCTATATCCGCCGTTGCGGCATCGTGGCGAAATCCGGCGGCCGCTCCGGAGACTGGTCCCGCACCCTGCCGGAGGCCTAATGCTCGGCGCGATAATCCTCGCCGGTGGCCACGGCCGACGCATGGGTGGCACAGATAAAGCCTCTCTTTCCGCCCACGGAACACGTTTTATAGACCGCCTGCTCGCCCAGCTCCCCTACGGCACCCCGGCCGTGGCCGTCTCCCCGCATTATCTCGGCCTACCCCAGGTGTGCGAGTCCCCGCTCTATGGTGGTCCCGTCGCTGGCATCGCGGCCGGCGCACAAGCGTTATCCCACTGCACCGAACTTGCCCTCTTCGCCGTGGATGCCCCCGATTCGCCGCTACTGCTTCCCCGTCTGCGCTCGACCCTCGCCTCCTCCACGGCCGATGCCGTACTCACCCGCGCCGCCGACGGCTACCTCCAGCCGCTGTGTTCCCTCTGGCACGCCCCCGCGCTCCACACTCAGCTCGAATCCCTTTCTACGGCTAGGAACGTCTCCGTCCGCCGCCTCATCCGCGGTGTGAATTTTGTCGAGGTCCCTGGCACCGGCGCCGAACGCGACTACGACACACACGCGGAATTGCGCGAGCTCCCCCTGCTCTGCTTCCCGGACCCTGCCCTCCCCCTTCGCGCTCACCGCAGCTCGCTGAACTAGGCCACGGCACCGCACTGGTGAGCGGCAAGGGTAAGGGTCTTCTTCCCACCACCCTTCGCGCTCACTAGCAGCCGCGGGTAGCACGAAATCACCGTCCCGGTGAGCGCGAAGGGGAAGCTGCAGAACTACCCCGCTCTTCGTGATCACCGTGAAGCCGCGGATTTATGAAACTTGTTTCATGGTGAGCGCGAAGGGTGTATCGAGCGAGGCTGGCCTACTCCGTGACGATGAACTTGCCGTGCTGCCCCTTCTCGGCGTTAGTCATGATGTGATTGACAAAGGAATAAGTACCGGGCTCGTTGAAGGTCATCTCGACGAATCCGCCTTGCGCCGGGAGGAGGTCCAGGGCTTGCGAGCCGGTCGAGTCCTCATTCTTGATGAGGTAGGCGCCTTCTTTGTAGGCGGTATCGAATTGTTCGCCCACAACGTGGAAGCTCAGCGGCTGGTCGGGGCCTAGATTAGTCAGCCACAGGCGAACAGTATCGCCCACCTTGGCCTTGATGGGTTCTGCGTCGTACTGGCCTGGATAATAGTTAAAGGCCATGAGGTCGAAGCGGCCGTCGGCTACGCGCTGGGCATCGGCACCAGTGTTTTCCTCACCGAGGAACACGTCGGTCGCCATGAAGTTGTATTCCGCGTCCACGGGCTTCAGGTTCGGCGGATCGATGATGACGTTGCCGGCCATACCATTAGCGATGTGGAGGGACATGGGCATCGTAGAGCAGTGATACATCCAAATGCCGGAGCGATGCGCGGTGAATTTATAGGTCAATTCCTCACCCGGTTGGATGGATTTCATGGTCTCATCAGGGTTGACCTCGCCGGCGTGGAAGTCGATGGAGTGGGCCATGGAGCCCTCGTTTTTGATGGTGATTTCGAATTTATCGCCCACTTTTCCGCGCAGGGTCGGGCCTGGGGCTTGGCCGTTGAAGAGCCAACGCATTTGCTTGATGCCGGGGGCGACCTCTACGACTTCTTCGGTCATCGTCCAGGTCTCTTTGTGGGTCTTCGTTTTGGCGGCAGGCTGCACAGAGGCGTCGAAGGCAGAAAAGCCATCGTGCTGGGTGCCGAGTTCGGCGGCGGTGGGCACGTCTACGTGGGGGTTGCTCGCAGACGCCACCGTGTGATCATGCCCTGCGGCGGCGCCATCTCCGACGTTGACCTTAAAAGTCATGCCCTGCATCTTGTGGCCGGCGATGGTGCAATAGCCTTCCTCGGAGGAGTCGATGACTCCGGCATCAAGTTGGACGGTCTCGCCGGGATCGACGCGGCCGGTTTCGGCATCGCCAATCTTCAGGTCGTGGACTTGGTCACCCGAGTTAGTGAAGTTGACCACCAGGTGGGTTCCCGGGTCGATATCGATGGACGAGGGCGTAAATGCCATGCCATCCACGCCCACGTCAATGGTCTGCGTTTCACCGGTTGCTACAGGCGTAGCGGATTGAGAGCTCTTGCCGGTGGAATTGACCACCGCGAGTGCGATTACTGCCGCTAACGCGATACCGATGAGTAGCCACGATGCCCAAGAGGAATCCTTAGGCGCGGGCTTATCCGCGGGTTGTGAGGAAGAGACGCTCAGCATTTAGTTCTCCAGTCTTTTCTGTAAGTAGAGGGCTCGGCCAACGGCGAAGATATTGGCGGCAAGACCTATCCCCATCATGATAAGCCCGGCCGCAATAGCATCCAGCAAGCTAAATAGTCCGCCCAGGTTGATGAGCAGCAGACGAGCGTAACCGGTGCGGTCCGCGGTATTGGGGCGCGCTCCAGTAAGGATGGGCAACAGATGGTGCAAGACACCGGTCACCATTTGCAAGAGGCCAGCGCCGAGGAAGGCGGGAAGTACAACCAAGGTGATGGTGCGCGGGTAGGCTCCGACGGCCGCGGAGATGGCATCACCGGCGCACAACGCCAGCATCCACAGCAGGCCGGCGATGACGGCAACGGTGGCGGTGGTCAGTCGTGGTGAGCGACCCATGACGGTGGCGAGTACCGGCTGGATGATGAGCAGGGCTGCCAATACCACGAGCAGCTGGGCCACACCTGCAGCTCGGGTGAGACCTACCGCGTATAGTGCCATCGCACATCCCAGCCCCACGCAATGCACGATGAGCGCACGAGTACACCGCGCACGAGCAGTGGGCGAAATCGCGGTGGCAGACAGCGTGGGGAGCAAGGTCACCACCGTGCCGATGACGGTAAGCCAGGCAAATCCCCAGACCATACCGCGCGAGTGGGCGCCGATGAGGAGGGAGTACTCGCCTACCCCGTTGCCGCTGAGGATGACGAGCACTATGGAGACAATCATGAACACGCTCGCGGCGATATAAAAGGGCACGGTCACGGCAAAGGAACCAGACAGCGAACCGCGCAGGCGCCGCGCCACGAACCACAGGTGCCAGGCGAGGGCGGCGATGATGAGGGTTGAGGCGACGTCGGCAAGCGGGCCCCAGTCATACCCCGCCCTATCTATGAGCAACAAAATAAGCCCCAGCTGTACCAACCCCACGCGACTGCCGACGCCCCGATAGTCCCCACCCGCAGTCCTACTCAAGGCCTCGGTGAAGTGAGTGGAAAAGACGATAATCGCCGTGGTCAGCGCTCCAATTGTGAAGGGATGGATGATATCCCACCACACCACGGGTGCGCCCAAGGAGCTAGCGATGAGCAGGCCGAGGCCGACTAGAATCCACCCGGCGATAATGGCAGCGCTAAGGGTATGCCAACGGCCGCGTGCGGCCAGTGAAATGTCATGAATGCGCACGTCGCGCCTCCTTGCTGGTCAGGGTAATGCCGCAGGCAAGAAAGCCTATTACCGCAATAATGGTAACCACCCCGCCGCTTTGGAGCGCTGTGGTGTGCTGGGCACAATCTGCAAGGACTCGCAGCGCAAGGCCACCATGCAAGAGCCCCACAGGTACGTAGAGCACTTTGTGGTATGGCAGGCGGCGGCGAATAACAGAGGTGACGATGATGGGCGCGTGCGCGAAAATCATGGACATGACAAAGCCCAGGAAAATGGTGTGCACCGAGGCATCATAGACAAAGCCGGTGGCCTCGCCATAGATCAGCCACAAGTACCCGCCGAACGCGAGCCAGGCGTAGCCGGCTAGCATGCATGCCGCCGAATAGCGCGGCAATCCTTGTGAGCGCACCAAGTTCTTGGCCACATCCACCCGCGCGGTCGCCACGGCGATGGCAATCAACATCAGCCCCATTGCGCGATAGCCCACCGCCGGGGAAAGCACATAGATAACGCTGGCTGCCGCCAGCCCCAGCACTAAGAGGGTGAGATGATTTTCGGCGCGAGTTCCGGCCATGGTTATGCGCGCTAATTCCATGCGCTCGCCGATGATGGTGGCCACGGCATAAAGCGCGCACAGCGGCATCGCAGTAGCAAACCCTGGCCCCATGGCCCAGAGGGCGGCGGCAACTACTCCCCCAATGACGCCGACTGCCTGCACCAGGATCGCGAGGCTAGCCTGACGGCGGTAGATAGTGGCATAGATGCAGCCAAGGACAAGGAAGCCGGCGGCAAAGAACATGGCTGCGACCCCACGCGGTAGGCCGGCGAGAATGCTGAGCACGCCAGCGACGTGGCATACAGGCCCCACCCAGGCCCACGTGGTGCGCGCGGCGACGACGCGTTCGAGGCCGATGGCCCCGCCTATGAAGCCGAAGACCATAAGCGGCCCGTGGTCGGCGGCAAAGGATGCTCCCGGGGTGGCGTTCAAACCCAGGAGGGAGGCGCCCGCACCCAGCCCAACCAGCAGGGATAAACCTGCACAGGCGAGAAAGATAAGGCGATGCGCCACGCTATTATTTTGCACGAGTTTTATCGTACTAATATTGGGGTCAGAGCGAAACTAGCACCCCAGTAGAAAGGACTACTTGCCATGCAGCTGCCCATTTCCGACGCCAATAGGCCGCATTCCATCCCCACCCTCAACGCCTCAGAAATTCCGCACGCCGTTCGCCACGGTGCCATCCATGGCGCATTGGGCACCCTTAACGTGGGAGAGTCTATGATCCTCATCGCCCCGCACAACCCTATTCCGCTGCTCAAAGAAGTCGAGTCCCGCGAGGAGAAGTTCGAGCTCGACTACCTCCAGGAAGAAGAAAACGACTTCCACATCAAGTTCACTCGCGTGAGCTAAACCTTTGTCCGGCGGAGGGCTATTCTAGGTAGGTCAAGCCCGTCGCCGAAGAAGCCGAAAAGGAGCTCTCCGCAGATGAAAAGATGCATCGCCGCACTCCTCGTTGCCTTGGGATTCGCCGTTTCAGCCTGCGCTCCGCACACGTCAGTAACCTCGCCGCAGGATACGGCGGATCCCACGCTCAATGTACTGGCGGCCTCATCCACCCGCGTTATCAATGAGGAACTTACCCAGCGCGCGGGCCAGCTCGATCCAGCAGTGAATCTAAGCTTTGAAAATGGCGGCTCGTCCGATCTGGTGAGCAAGCTGCGCGAGGGTGCCCCGGCCGATCTTCTCCTCACAGCTTCTAAGAAGACCATGGATAAGGCGGTCCAGGATGGCACAGTCACCACACCTGAGGTGCTCGCCACCAATGTCATGGTCATGGTGGTTCCCAAGGGAAATCCGGCGGGAATCCATTCCGTGCACGATCTCTCCCACTCCCATCACTTCGTACTCTGCGATCCGCAAGTACCCTGCGGCGATATTTCCTCCCAAATCATCGATGACCAGCATCTGGACGCACACCCTTCCTCCCAGGAGCGCCAGGTGGCAGACGTTTTGGGAAAGGTGGCCTCGGGCGAAGCCGATGCTGGATGGGTCTACTCCACAGATGCCGCCGCGGCCGGCAATGATGTTGAGGTGATTGAGATTCCTGGGGCGGAGAAATTCTCCAACCAGATTTTGGGTGCCGTTGCCACGGACGCCTCTCATCCCGACCAGGCACGCGCGGTGCTCGAGGTACTGGGCAGTGACTTCGATTCCACCTGGCGCGACCTTGGCTTCAGCCCAGCGGAGTAGTCTATGTCCGCCCCTCAGCCTGTCCGCCCCAAGGCCCCGCTGCTTATCGGCCTCATTGGTCTCATTGCGGTAGCTACCATCATCGTTCCCGTGGTAGCTCTCGGGCTGCGGGTGCCGTGGGCACGCATCGGCGAATACCTTGGCCGCGAAGAGATTCGAGACATGCTGCTCATCTCCGTGGCGGCGGCCTTCCAGTCCATGCTGCTCGCACTCGTATTGGGCTTGGGCCTGGCATTATGGGTCCAGCAGCTCGGCCGCGGCAGCACCATTATCCGTCTTTTGGTCTACCTTCCTCTGGCTATGCCACCGGTGGTCGGCGGTTTGGCCCTTACCGCAGCCTTAGGGCGCAAGGGCTACCTCGCCCCGCTTCTCGACGCCCTGGGCATCCACCTCGCTTTCGCCTTCCCCGGAGTCGTGGTGGCGCAAACCTTCGTGGCACTGCCCTTTGTGGTGGTAGCGGTCGATTCGGCGCTGCGCCAACTAGACCAGGAAATCCTCGCTTCTGCGCGGAGCGTGGGCCTGGGGCGTTGGGAGATACTCGGCAAGATCACCCTTCCTTCGATCGCGCCGGCTGTAGCTACCGGCGCGGCGCTGGCCTTCGCGCGCTCATTGGGCGAATTTGGCACGACACTGACCTTTGCCGGCTCTCAGCCAGGGGTTACCCGCACGATGCCGCTGGGTATCTATTTAGAGCGAGAGGTCGACGCGGACGGCGCCTACGTGCTCTCCGCCCTGCTTATCGGGCTGGCTTTGGTCTGCCTGGCGCTTGCGGGCTTGCCGACCCTGCGAAGGCGGCGCTACCAGCCACAGGCAAAGCAGCTGCATTCACTGGACGTGGACAAGCTCCGCGAGCTCACCCAGCCCACGAATGCGCAGGCGGTATCCGTGACGGTCGAAGGCGTGCGCACGGCTTTGTCTCCACGAGCCATTACGGCCGTGGTGGGTCCGAACGGCTCCGGCAAGACCACTTTTATGGGACGCATTGCTGGACGCCTGAGCGGCGGTGAGGTTTCTCCAGACACAACCGGCATCGTCTTACTTACCCAGCGGCCGGGCTTGCCGCCGCGCTCGACGGCCCAGCAAGCGGTCGCCATGGTTACCCGCGATAGAACCCGTGCGCAGAAGCTTCTCGCGGCAGCAGGATTGCACGAGCTTGCCGACGTCCCAGTAACAGCCCTCTCCGGCGGCCAGGCCGCCCACGTGGCCCTGGTGCGCGCGCTAGCCGCACGACCAGCCGTTCTCATACTGGACGAGCCACTTGCCGCAGTCGACGTGAAATCGGCCGAGAGGTGGCGCCACTTTCTGCACGCTGCCCGCGAGGATAGGACCACCCTGCTCGTTACCCATAACGCACTCGACATTGCGAACCTGGCGCAGGACATGCTGGTCATGGAAGCCGGACAGGTGCGAGCGCACGACGCTACCGCGCGGCTGCTTGATGCCCCGCCGACTGGCTTCGTTGCGGCACTCGCGGGGCTTAACCGCCTTGAAGGAACGGTGACCGCCACAGATGCCTCCACTGTGGAGGTCGCCTGCGGGGAGATTACTATTTTGGCAACGACAGAACACGCACCTGTTCAGCCCGGGCGGGAGGTGGCGGTGACATTCGATCCGCATACGGCCACCATCGGCGCCGTGCCGGAAGCCTGCAACCAGTGGGCTGTGCGAGTCCTAGCGGTCGAGGCCACCAGCCTCGCAGCCGCTCAGCTGCGCGTGGACCTGGGCGGTTACGAGGCCACCGTACCGGTAGACCGCGAGTCTGCTTTAGGTTTTGCGGTGGGTAGCACCGTATCCTTGGCAATATCTACAGCAAACGTTTTTGTCCACCCCAAATAGAATCTCTGTTATGCAGACCCCAAGGCGGATTTTCTACCATGCCTGACTCACTACCCCGGCCCACCACCGAGCTCTTCCCCGAGGCCCTCAACCTCTCGCCAAAGCAGCGCGAGGTGCTCACTGCTTTAAAACGCCATCCTGATGGCGCCAAAGCCGGCACCGTGGCCGAGGAGCTTGGCATGCACGTCAACACCGCCCGCGGCCACATCGATGAGCTGGTCAACGCCGGAGCTGTAAACGTGCTATCCGCCCCAAGTAAGGGCCGGGGACGCCCTTCCCTGATTTTCCAAGTCCGCGTCCCAGACAATAAGACCGTGGCAGAGGAATACATCACCCTGGTAGAAGTGCTGACCACCATGCTGGCGGGCAAGGAAGAGCTTGACGACGCCGCGTCAGCCAAGGCCATCGAGATCGGGCGCCGCTGGGCACGCGCCGCAGGCGCGGAGGGCTCCGACCGCGCACTCGATACGCTCTTTTCCACGCTGCGCGATATGGGCTTTGACCCCGCCATGCAGCCGGACTCTACCGATATTGAGCTCCGCGCCTGCCCTTTTGTGTCTTCAGGGCTTAAGCCTTCACCGTTCCTCTGCGCGGTACACGCTGGCTTCCTGCAAGAAACTACCGATGAAAGCACCACCATTAACCTGGTGCCGCGCCAGCCTCACAACGTATGCAGGCTGGAAATTAAGCCTGCGTAAGCTCCACGCTGACTGGGCCGGCGACGGCGAGGTCGAGGACGCGGAGGTTTTGCTCGCGGGCGTCGGCAAGAATGCTCTCATCGATGTCCTCGGTGTGCAGCACCATTACGGTCGGGCCGGCGCCGGAGAGATAAGCTGCGTATCCTCGGTTGCGCAGACGGTTAACCCACTCCGCGGTCACAGGAAGCACATCCGCTCGGTACGGCTGGTGCAGGCGATCGCGGGTGCCTTCCCACAAAAGGTCCGGATAGTTTTGCAATGCAGCCACTTGCACCGCGGTGCGCGAGACGTTAAACGCCGCATCCGAATGAGTCACGTGCGACGGCAATACGCGACGCACCGCCTGGGTAGAAGCATGGAAATCCGGCACGAGCGCGGTGGCACGAATATCTTTATGCACCTTGATGGAAGCAGCGCGATAGTCCGGCAAGGAGTGGCCATCGACGGGGACATTGGTCCACGACACCACGGCATCCCCCAGCACGGAGGCGGCCGCATTATCGGGGTGGCCCTCAAAAGCGGAAGAAAGCTGCACCACCTGCTCTTGTGTAAGGGGGCTTCCCGCCAGCGCATTGCCAGCGGCCACGCCCGCCACAGCGGCGGAGGCGGAAGAGCCTAAGCCACGCGACTGCGGAATATTATTATGCGAAACCACCCGCAGGCCCGGGACGGTAGCATCGGCCGCCGAGAGCGCGGAGCGAATCGCCTTAACCACTAGGTGGGAGCCATCGCGCGGCAGGTCTTCTGCGCCCTCACCAAAAATCTCTACCTCCAGCCCAGAGGTGGTGACCTCTACCTCGACGGTGTCATAAAGGCTTAGCGCCATGCCC
Organism: Corynebacterium sp. KPL4035; assembly: GCF_037908325.1. Lineage (NCBI taxonomy): Bacteria > Bacillati > Actinomycetota > Actinomycetes > Mycobacteriales > Corynebacteriaceae > Corynebacterium > Corynebacterium sp. KPL4035. The sequence goes on from NZ_JBBMGF010000011.1 coordinate 12,625, forward strand.
AAGGTGTCGTAACCGGGGCCCAGATTCGCTGTAGAAGCGGGAACGGTCACGATTGCTTTGGTGCCGACTTCAACTTCGATACTCATAGCTGACCAGTCTATTGCGTCGGGCTAGCTGCCGAGGCGGATTACGGAATGGACGGCCTTGACCTCAGCTAGCTCATCCAAGTCAGCCACGATCTTGTCCAGGGTGGCTTCCTTGGCAGCGTGGGTAACTACGATGAGGCGAGCAGTATCTTCACCGTCCTCTTGGCGGACCGTGCGCAGGGATACGCCATTATTGGCAAAGGCCGTAGAGATAGCCGCAAGCACACCGGTGCGGTCTTGGACCTCCATATCGATGTGATAGCGAGTTTCCACCTCACCAAAGTCGGCGATAGGTAGATTGGCGTAGGTATTTTCACCCGGTGCGCGGCCGCCGTGGACGATATTGCGGGCTGCACCGACGACGTCGCCAAGCACGGCAGAAGCAGTAGGATTACCACCTGCGCCATTGCCGTAGAACATCAGGGAACCTGCGGCCTCGGCCTCGACGAAGATGGCGTTATAGGACTCGCTGACAGAAGCCAGCGGGTGCTCCTTGGGCACCAAAGTGGGATGTACGCGGGCGTTGACAGCTTCGGAGCCGTCCTCTCGCTGGAGGCGCTCGCAGATGGCCAGCAGCTTGATGGAATAACCAGCGTCATTAGCCGCCGCGATATCCGCGGCCGTGACCTTGGTAATTCCCTCGCAGTGCACATCTTCAAACTTCACGCGGGTGTGAAAGCCCAAAGATGCCATAATGGCGGCCTTGGAGGCGGCGTCGTGGCCCTCAACATCCGCGGTGGGATCAGCCTCGGCGTAGCCCAGACGGGTGGCCTCGGCCAGTGCCTCATCATAAGAGGCACCCGTGGACTCCATGGCATCCAAAATAAAGTTGGTGGTGCCGTTGACAATACCGGAGATGCGCTCTACCTGATCGCCGGCCAAGGAGCGGCGCAACATGCCCACCACCGGGATGGCGGCGGCCACAGCAGCCTCAAAGTAAAGGTCCACGCCGGCACGGTCAGCGGCCTCTGCCAGCTCATCCGCATGCGCGGCCACCAGCGCCTTATTGGCGGTAACCACGGACTTGCCGGAATTGAGAGCGGCGAGGACCAGCTCGCGCGGAAAATCAATGCCGCCGATGACCTCAACTACAAGGTCGATATCGTCGCGGGCGACAAGTGCCTTGGCATCATCGGTCAATAGCTCCTGGGGTACCCCTGGGCGCAGCTTATTCTTATTGTGGATGGCGATGCCGCGAATCTCGGCTGGGCCGCCAATGCGGTGAGCAAAGGCATCAGCATTTTCTCCCAGCAGGCGGAAGACCTCAGCGCCAACGGTGCCGAAGCCCAGCAGCGCGATACCAACGGTCTCGCCTTCGCCTTTGCCGGAATGCTTTTGTGCCTGAAGCTCACTAGTCGGTGCAGCCATAGTCCGTCTCCATATTGAAGTTGGGGTTAACGTGTCGTTCCCGCTCAGTGCGGATACAGGACACTATACAGAACAAGCTGTCTACTTTCGCCCTAAATAGACTCCTAGATAGAAAAAGCCCCGCCACAAGGCCTGAATTAAATTAGACCTTGTGGCGGGGCTGCGGGCGCCGGCTAGTCGACCTCGAGGGAGAGAAGATCCTCGATGGTCTCGCGCCGCAGCATTGGCTTGGTATGTCCCACGCGCGTTGCGACGACCGCGGGGCGCACCGCACCGTTATAGCGCGAGGACATCATGTACTGGTAGCCGCCGGTAGCTGCAAAGGCAATCAAGTCTCCCGGCTGGATATCATTGGGTAGCTCGCCATCCTCAAGGAGGATATCTCCGGATTCGCAGTGGAAACCCACCACGCGGGAGGGAACCTCTTCCCCATCACTGAAGCGGTTGACCACGCGCACGTCATACGCCGAACCGTAGAGCGCCGGGCGAATATTGTCTGACATTCCGCCGTCGACTGAGATATAGCGCCGCAGCGGCAGATCGGACTTGCCGGTTTCTACATCCTTGACGGTACCCACGCGGTAGACGGTCACCGCAGAGCCAGCGACCAAGGAGCGACCAGGCTCAACTAGGAGGAAGGGAGCCTCGATGCCCAACTCCTCTGCGGTGTGCTTGACCGCACCGAGCATATCGCTGGCCACGCGCTCGATATCCAGTGCCTCTTCATAGGGCATATAGGGAATGCCGAAGCCACCGCCCAAATCGAGCTCTTCCAATGTCACGTTCAGTTCGGTGTAGATCTGACGGTACAGGCCCATTACGCGCTCAGCGGCAAGCTTGAAGCCTTCCGCGTTGAATACCTGGGAGCCCACATGGCAGTGCAGGCCGCTCAAGTGCAGGTTCTCTGCCTCCAAACATCGCTTGGCCGCGGCGAAGGCCGCACCGGTGGCTAGCGAAATGCCGAACTTTTGATCCTCATGCGCTGTAGCGATGAATTCATGCGTATGCGCATCCACGCCCGGCTTGACGCGGATCATGACCGGCTGCACCTTGCCCGCTTCCCCAGCGATGCGATTGAGTTCTTCGAGTTCGTGCTCATTATCGATAACGACGTGACCCACGCCGGCATCTACACACAGCCGCAGGTACTCTTCGTCCTTATTATTGCCATGCGTGGTAATGCGCTCGGCCGGGAATTCTGCCGCCAGTGCAATCTTGAGCTCGTTGAGAGAGGCCGCGTCCAAGCACAGGCCTTCCTCATTGACCCAATTCACGATCTTTTTGGAAATGAATGCCTTGGAGGCATAGTGCACATGCTCCGGGCCGCCAAAGGCACGCGCCATGTCTTGGCAGCGGGACCGGAAGTCATCTTCGTCGAAAACGTAGAGCGGGGTGTGGAACTCCTCCGCCAAGTCCGGCAGCGGAACGCCAGCGATGGTAACTACGCCGTCTTCCTCGCGCTGCGCATTGCGCGGCCAGACATGGGCGGGCAACTCATTAAAATCCGCCATTTACATCTTCTCCGGGGTGCTTACGCCCACCATGGTCAAAGCATTAGCCAGGACCACGCGGGCTGCCTGTGCCAATGCCAGGCGGGCACCATGGATAGGAGCCTTCTCCTCGCCGGCCTTGGGCAGGACCTGGCAAGAGTCATAGAAACGGTGGAATACCGCAGCGAGGTCTTCGGCGTAGCGGGCAATGCGGTGCGGTTCGCGCAACTGCGCTGCCTCTTCCACTACGGCCGGAAATTCACCCAGCGTACGGATGAGATCTCCCTCGCGTTCGTGTGTAAGCAGGGAAAGGTCCGCACCTTCGGCATCGACACCCAGCTCGGCTGCCTTGCGGCCGATAGAGCACAGGCGGGCGTGGCCGTACTGCACGTAGTAGACGGGGTTATCGGAGGACTGGGATTCCCACAGGCCGAGGTCAATATCGATGCTCTGGTCCACAGAGGATCGCACCAGGGAGTAACGGGAGGCGTCCACGCCGATGGCGGCCACGAGGTCCTCCATGGTGATAACTGTGCCCGCACGCTTGGACATGCGCACCGGCTTGCCATCGCGCAAAAGGTTGACTAGCTGGCCAATTAGTACCTCGACAGCATCGGCATCGTAGCCCAAGGCGGCAGCTGCCGCTTTCAAGCGCGGCACATAGCCGTGGTGGTCCGCACCCAGCATGTAGATATTCAGATCATGGCCGCGGTCGAACTTATCAGCCACGTATGCGATATCGCCTGCGATATAGGCCGCATTGCCATCAGACTTAACCACCACGCGGTCTTTCGAATCACCGTAGTCGGTGGATTTGAGCCACCACGCATTCTCGGCCTCATACATATTGCCTTCAGCCTTGAGCTTGTCCAGCGCAGCGTCGACCGCACCGGACTCAAAGAGGGAGTTCTCGTGGAAGTAGACATCAAAGTCCACGCCAAACTCATGCAGAGATTGCTTAATCTGCGCAAACATCATCTCTACGCCATCTGCGCGGAAGGCTTCCTGCACTTCTTCATCGCTGCCCTCCAGGGCGGATGGATTCTTCTCCACCACGGCCGCAGCGATGTCTTGGATATAGGCTCCGCCGTAGCCATCCTCCGGAGTTGGCTCGCCCTTCGCAGCCGCCACGAGGGAGCGGGAGAAACGGTCAATCTGGCCGCCATGGTCATTGAAGTAATACTCGCGGGTAACCTCCGCGCCGGATGCCTCCAGCACGCGACCCAAGGAATCTCCGACTGCGGCCCAACGAGTACCACCGAGGTGGATCGGACCGGTGGGGTTAGCGGAGACGAATTCTAGATTGACCTTCTTGCCCGCAAAGGAATCATTAGAGCCATAATTCTTTCCGGTGCGGAGAATCTGCGCGACGATCTCCCCCTGGGCATCGGCACCGAGGCGAATATTAATGAAACCAGGCCCGGCGATGTCGGCCTCCGCAATGGCGTCATTTTCCGCTAGGGACTCTGCTAGCCAGCCACCCAACTCGCGCGGGTTAGCTCCGGCCTTTTTGGCCACCTGCAGTGCCACATTGGTGGCATAATCGCCGTGTTCAGGATAGCGAGGGCGTTCGACGTTTACCGTTTCCGGCAAGACGGAGGAGTCAAGGCCATGGCTTTCCATGACCTTGGTGGCAGTTTCTTTAATCAGTGTGGCCAAATCAGCTGGTGTCATGTCGCACGATTCTAGTGGACTGAAAAGTCAAGTGTGAAAAGGGCCGGGCCCTAAAACTCCCCTTTACTGCACAAACGGCTGATAAACACTTTCTGCAACACTAATATTGCAAAATAATCGCTGGTCAACGAGGAGACGCATTACGCACGTACTGCTTAAAGGGAGTAAGGTTGTGGCTACCCCATGTCAAAAATCAACGAGGAGCACCGTATGCGCATTGCGCTATTTTCCACTTGCATTGGTGACGCCCTTTTCCCGGACGTACAAAAGGCAACGGCACTGGTTCTCTCCCGCTTGGGCCACGAGGTGGTCTTCCCGGAAGAACAGACCTGCTGCGGCCAGATGCACATCAATACCGGCTACCAAAAGGAAACGTTGGGCATGATCCGCTCTTATGCGGATGCCTTCGCAGATCCCTCTATTGACTACGTAGTTGCGGCCTCCGGTTCCTGCGTGGGCGCTGTTCGTGAACAGCACGAGCGCATCGCCGACCGTTTCGGCAACTCCGCCGACGTCGACGGCGCCCGCAAGACCACCCAAAAGACCCTGGATCTACCCGAATTCTTGGTCGACGTTGCCGGCGTGACCAATGTGGGCGCATTCTTCCCGCACCGCGTGACCTACCACCCCTCCTGCCACGGCTTGCGCTTCCTGAAACTGGGCGACCGCCCGCTGCAGCTGCTCCAAGAAGTAGAGGGCATCGACCTGGTCACCCTTCCTAATAAGGAAGAATGCTGTGGCTTCGGCGGTACCTTCGCAATCAAGAATGCGGAAGTATCCCGCGCGATGGTCACGGATAAGACCCGCCACGTTAAGGAGACCGAAGCAGAATTCGTCACCGGCGGTGACTCCTCCTGCCTGATGAACATCGGTGGTGCCCTGAGCCGCCAGCGTTCCGGTGTCCGCGCCGTTCACATGGCTGAGATCTTGGCTTCCACCAAGGAGCACCCATGGACTCCTACCTCCGCCGCCTACTCCAAGGAGACGATGCTCTAATGACCTCTTTCCTCGATACCACCCCACCGCGTGCGCCGGAAGGCTACGGTAACCTGCGCGGCAGCAAGGCCTTTGTTCCCCTCGCACACGTTGGCCTAAACAACGCCACCCAGCGCCACAACCTGCAGCATGCCACTACCTCCATTCGTGAGAAGCGCTCTGGCGCTGTAGAAGAGCTGGATGATTGGCAGGAGCTGCGCGCCGCTGGTTCCGCAATTAAGGAAGATGTCGCCGCCCGCATGCCAGAACTGCTCGAGCAGTTCGAAGAGGCAGTTAAGGCGCGCGGTGGCACTGTCCACTGGGCACGCGATGCCAAGGAAGCTAACCAGATCATCGAGGGTCTGATTCGCGCCACCGGCGAGACCGATGTGGTCAAGGTTAAGTCCATGGCCACGCAGGAAATCGGCATGAACGAGCACCTAGAGGCGGCCGGCATCAACGCTCGCGAGACCGACCTCGCGGAGCTCATCGTGCAGCTGGGTGAAGATAAGCCATCCCACATTCTGGTTCCGGCTATCCACCGCAACCGCGCGGAGATTCGCGATATCTTCGTCAACAAGATGCCGAACACCGATGACTCCCTGCAGGCAGAGCCGGCCGAGCTGGCAGAGGCATCCCGCCAGTTCCTGCGCGAGCAGTTCATGAAGGCCAAGGTTGCCATCTCTGGCGCCAACTTCGGCGTAGCAGAAACCGGCACCATCAACATCGTGGAGTCCGAGGGCAATGGCCGCATGTGCCTGACCCTGCCGGAGACCCTCATTACCGTCATGGGCATTGAAAAGCTGGTTCCTACCTTCCAGGACCTGGAAGTCTTCCTCCAGCTGCTGCCGCGTTCTTCCACCGCGGAGCGTATGAACCCATACACCTCCATGTGGTCCGGCGTTACTGAAGGCGATGGCCCGCAGAACTTCCACTTGGTGCTGCTGGATAACGGCCGTACCGCGGCCCTGTCTTCCCCGATTGGCCACCAGGCCCTCAAGTGCATCCGTTGCTCGGCCTGCCTGAATGTTTGCCCGGTCTACGAGCGCGCCGGCGGCCACGCCTACGGCTCGGTCTACCCTGGCCCAATTGGTATTTCCCTGACGCCGCAGCTCACCGGCATGAAGGACCACAACGATCCTTCCGCCAGCCTGCCTTATGCTTGCTCGCTGTGTGGCCGCTGCGACGAGGTTTGCCCGGTTAAGATTCCGCTTTCTGACGTCATTTTGGAAAACCGTCACCAGAAGGTCACCCACGCCACCCCACCAATCGAGCCGAAGCTCTTCAAGACCATCCAGCTGCTGTGGAGCAACCCGAAGCTGTGGAACAAGGCAACCCACATGGTCGCCCTGGGCCGCATTCTGGGTGGCACCAACAAGACCATCGAATCCCTGCCACTGTTTATGTCCGGTTGGTCTGAAGGCCGCGATACCGCGGTTCCACCAAAGAAATCCTTCCGCCAGTGGTTCGAGTCCGAAGAAGGCAAGGAACTTCTTGCCGAGGCCCGTGAGGAGTCCAAGAAGTGAACGCAAAGCAGGAAATTCTAAACCGCATCCGCTCCGCTCAGAAGCAGGCTGGTCTTCCCGACCACGTTGACGCCCCGCGCGACTACCAGCACGAAGGCACCCTGAACGCGGACGAACTGCGCGATATGCTCATTGACCGACTCGAGGACTACAAGGCCGAGGTGCACGTCACCGAGGAAGGCGAGCTGAAGCAGGCCATCGCCAAGATCCTTAAGGATCGCGAGTGCAACGACATCCGCTATGCCGAGGGCATGGACGCTAGCCTCTTCGAGGGCTTCGATGCTAAGCCGGACGATAAGACTGTCGATCCACGCACCCTCAATGAGACCGACGCCGTTGTCACCTTGTCTCACGTCACCTCCGCCCAGACCGGCACCATCGTGCTCGAGTCTGATGAGCGCTGCGGCCGTCGCGCGCTCACCCTGGTTCCGGATCGCCACCTGTGCATCGTTCACCAGGATGAGATCGTCTACGGCATCCCCGAGGTCATCTCCCGCATGAACCCGGAGAAGCCAGCGACGTGGATCTCTGGCCCGTCCGCTACCTCTGATATCGAGCTCACTCGTGTCGAGGGCGTACACGGCCCGCGTGACCTCATCGTCCTCATCGTCAAGTAGGTGCATAGCCCTCGCCCCGGCCGGTGAGGGCACCCACCTACTGTGAATATGATGCCAAAAGCATCAAAAAAGCATAGGCTAGGTCTACCAATTATTTTTTATTCTGGAGACCTAACCTATGCTTTCTTTTTCTTCTAAGTTTGCGGCCACGCTCGGTGCTGCTGCGGTCACGATTGGTGTTACTGCACCGATTGCCACGGCCGCGCCACAAGACACCAAGCCCGCCATTGCCTGGGAAGACTGCCCAGAGCAGGTGGACATCGACAGCGCCGAGTGTGGCCGCATCGAGGTCCCTACGTACTACGACAACCCACAAGCCGGCACCATTAGCGTCGGCTTCGTGCGCGTTCCCGCCGCCAACCCAGGCGCCCGCCGTGGCGCGTTGTTTACCAACCCTGGTGGCCCAAGTGGCGATGCCTATGAATGGGCCGGCAATACCGCTATTCCGTGGCCACAGGCCGTGCGCGATGAGTGGGACACCATCGGGGTACAACCGCGTGGCCTGCCCGGCTCTACCCCGGTCAAGTGTGATGCCACGGCCACCAGCAATCCGCTCCAAGGAAGCCTCCAGGTAGGAAAGCTCACCCGCGATGCCTGCGAAAAGAACACTCCGGGCTATACCAACTCACTGACCACTGCGAATACCCTGCAGGATTGGGAAATGGTGCGCCGCGCCTTGGGTGAAGAAAAAATTGACATCGCCGGCACCTCTTATGGCACTTACCTCGGCTCCGCCTACGCCACCAAGTATCCAGAGCACACCGGCAAGGTCTTGCTAGATTCGGGTATGAGCCCCAAACTGGCGTGGAATGGCATCTTTGCTTCGCAACAGCGCGGCTATGAAAAGGGACTGCACGATCTCTTCGGGTTTATTGCCAAAAATGACGCCAAGTACCACCTCGGCACCACCCCGCTGCAGGTCTACGAAAAGTGGTCACAGAAGGTAGCCCGCGAGGCAGGTGTACGCCCTACTGTTTTGCCACCGAATGCCAAGATCGGTGACCTCCCACCAGGGCTCGAGTTTGCCGGCCAGCCCGGCGCGGACATCATGACCGCTACCGGCCCGCTGCGGGTGCAGGCAGAGTTTCTCAGCCAGAAGATTCAGCAGCCCAATGCTGTGCAAGTGTCCTCCCCGCTTTTGGGCATGACGCGCCTCCTCGTGCCGGTTCCTGCACAGTGGGATGCCTTTGCTAAGCACTTAAATGGCAGCGAGCCTATGGATGCCGAGCAGTCTGACCCAGAGGCACTGCGAAAACATCAAGAGTCCGTCGCTCAAGCAATGAATATGCAAAACCTCATCGTCTGTAATGAAAACACCGTGCCCGGCAATCCGCTGCTGTATCCGAGTTATTTATGGGCCAACTTCGTCAGCACTGATCCCTTCACCCTCATCAACTCCCTGTACGGTTCCGGCGCGGGCTGTGGTGGCCGTGCACCGGTCACGGGCCAGGCGCCTCTCGACGGCTCTAAGCTGGCCACCAAGCCCCTCCAAATTCAGGCGACGGGCGATCCACAAACGCCGTACCAGTACCACACGAGCCTCTCCAAGCCGATGCAGTCCCGCGTAGTCACCGTCCATGGTCCCGGCCATGCGCACTTTGCCTCTGGGAATAAGGTTGTCGACGACATCGGCGTGCATTACCTGCGCACCGGTGAAGTCGCTACCACCGACGCCCCAGGGTTGATTTAGTCCCCCACTACCCCATGCGCTAAAATCACATCGTTGGGAATTTTCCCAGCGATGTCTCCGTAGCTCAGCGGATTAGAGCATCGGTTTCCGGTACCGAAGGTCGCAGGTTCGATCCCTGTCGGGGACACAAGTACTCCCCACTCTCAAGCGGATATTTGCCTGAGAGTGGGGAGTAGTCGTTTTGCAGTACGCCTGATTAGCCCTTGTGCTTGAGCAGACCTGCTTCTTGCAGGAGTTCACCGATCTCGTTGTCTTCCAGCTTGTCTAGGAAGTGCTTACGCATAAACCGGCCGGCCTTGGTGTCACGGCCATTGCCAAGTGGCTCGCCGTCGCGTAGCTGAACGGTGGCGTCGAGAAGCGTGCGTACATCGAAGGTGGAATTGAATACCTCCGGTACGCCACGCTCCAGATCCATAAGGGTATAGACCGCTTCCATTGGTGTGCGAACCGAGTACTCGGTGGTAAAGATGCAATCACGCTGAGCAGATTCGGAGAATTGGCCGATGAATGCAAAGTTCTTCGCACCTTCCGGCACCACATCCGGGCGGTCGCCAGCCTGACGCGGCATGAAGAACGCCGTGACGTAGGGCATCATGACTGGAACGGCCTTAGCGCCCGTTGCAGCCATCTCATCAATCTGGTCTACCGGAACGCCGAGGTGATAGAGCCACTCGCGGGTGATTTCCTCACCAGTGGATTCCTCGATGGTCTTGCCGGTGTAGTCACCTGGGCGATCAGAATAAAGGGCGTAGACCCAGACCACGATTTGGTCGTCCGGCTGATTCTTAAAGTGGGGCTGGCGGTTCACGGTCCAAGACATCAACCAGTTGGAGTCGCGGGCGGTAACAATACCGCCGGTAACGACCTTGCCGGAGAAGGGGTCCCGCTTGGCAATCTTTTCGATGTAGCGTGGGATGCGCTCGTCCAGCGTAGTCACCGTGCAGGATTCCCACTTCGTCTCTGGGATATGGCTGCCAAAAACGTCTGGGCGGCCAAAGGAATCATCTTTCGCCGCGATCTTGCGCCACAGTTCCCAAGCCGGTGCTGGACCTTCATTGAGCTTGGCTGCACGGTGGTGATTTCCGTTATCGGAATTTTCCACCAAGGAGCCAATGGTCAAAAATGCTAGATCATTATCCGTGAGGGACACACCGCCCTCTTTGCCGTTTTTCTCCCAATGGATGTAGGTGGCCTGCTTTTCCCCGTCGGCAATGCGGAAGTCTACGTCGGTCACGCGGGTACCGTACTCGAATTGCACACCGTGATCCTGCAGGTACTTTGTCAGCGGCAAAGCCAGCGATTCATACTGATTATACTTTGTGAATTTAAGCGCGGAAAAATCCGGGAGGCCACCGATATGGTGGATGAAGCGGTGGACATAGAGCTTCATCTCCAGTGCCGAGTGCCATTCTTCGAAGGCAAACATGGTGCGCCAGTACATCCAGAAATTGGACTCAAGGAAGTCTTCGCTAAACCACTCGTTAATACGGACATTTTCCACCTCAGCACGGGTGGCAAGGAAGAGCTTGATGAGTTCCTTTTGCGCCTTGCGAGTCAAAGTAAACTTGCCATCGGTGTGCGCGTCCTCGCCGCGGTTTACCGTCGCGCGCTGCAGGGAATAATTCGGGTCATCGCGGTTGAGCCAGTAGAACTCGTCCAATACGCTGGCGTCCTCGATCTCCAGCGAGGGCACCGAGCGGAAGAGATCCCACAGGCACTCGAAGTGGTTTTCCATTTCGCGGCCTCCACGGATGACAAAGCCGTCCTCTGGCTCTTTGATTCCATCGAGAGCGCCACCTGCGATATTGGATTGTTCGAGGATATGAATATTTTCCCCCGGTACCTGTGCATCACGTACTAGGAACGCGGCGGCAGAAAGACCAGCGAGGCCAGATCCGAGGATCCACGCAGTTTTCTCATCGGCCCCTTTCGGCTTACGGGGGCGAGCAAATGCTTCATAGTTACCGTTGGTGTAGCGCATGGCGAGCACTCCTTGCATAGACAATTGGCCTAAAGTTAACGGTAGTACCATCGAGCGCTCCCCGCGGAGAAATAAGCTATGCCGCACCACCATCCGGGGGTAGACATAAGCAAAACCTCAGAAACGGTTCCGGCTACCTATTTCCACTCCGGATGCACAGTATCTACCCCCTGCGCCTGAGCTGCACATTCGATTGCATCCGCCAGCCACTGAGCAAGCCCCTCCTGCTGCGCCTCATAGTGATCCCGGAAGCGCTCATCGGCAACGTATCCGCGTGAGATTAAGAAGTGCTTTGCCGGCGTGACAGGAAAGAAGGCACTGAGTGCTGCGCGGTGCTTGTCGACGAGTCCCTGGGCCTCCTCCGACCCCGCAGCCACACCGCTCGCTACGGCCTGGGCCAGCTCCTTTTCGACCTCAGCGACTCCGGCTTGCGCATCGCTCCAGTCTTGCATCGACCAGTCGGCAGTACGCTGTTGATACATAGCCCAGTCCTCGCTCGATCCATAGGCCTCTTCAGCCTCTTGTTGATGCGCGGCAAAGTTGGCATCGCCGACGATTTGTCCGATTTCTTCCACAGTGAGCTTTCGGTTATTCATTGCATCCTCCATCAAGGTGTCAATTGCTGCCAACATGTCAGTAAGACTGTCGCGCTGTGCGAGCAGGCTTTCTCTTTGCCTCCGCAGATGCTCCACATCGGAGGCACCGCCATCTAGCAGCTGTTTAATATCGGTCAATTTCATACCGGTAGCGCGGTAGATCAGAATCTTCTGCACGCGGGCGCAGTCCTGTTCGGTATAGAGCCGGTAATTGGACCAGCTGCGCCACGTGGGAGATAGCAAGCCTTGCGCCTCCCAGTGGTGCAAGGTGCGCACCGTAATACGAAAAAGCGCTGCTACCTCGCCAACGGTATAAAGAACTTCATCGATGTCGTCCATGGCTTCATTGTCGCGCCTTACGTTGCGTCAGGGTCAACCTCAAAGAAAAATCTGCAGAAACTATTGCCAGAGTGTTGGGTTTATGCAACACTTAAATACATGACAGCAAACGACGCCCCAGTTTCAACAACGATCCGCGCCAAACGGTTCCGCCGTCCCGGCCCCACCCGTGGATTAATCGCATCAATGTATGGCTGCGTAGCTGTATCCGCGATTTTCCTCATCCTCGCATTGGCGCTTTCTTCTTACTGGGCACTGTTAGCCATGTCTATAGCAATGGTGCTCTCTTGCATTCCGTGGACCATTCTGCGGGTATCCATTGATTCCAAAGACCGCAAGCCGCTGTCCTCTCTTGATGAGTACGAGGCCCAGGTCCTCGACCAGTGGCGCCGCAAGGCTTTCCAGCTGTCTACCGCCCTACTTTTTACCGGCGGTCTGGTCACCCTCCTCGTAGGAAATTGGTTCCTAGGCGGAGGCATTACCGGCACCATTGGCACCAAATATTTGCTTGGAGCTGGCTACTACCTGCTCTTTAGTTACTTCATCTCTGCCACCCTGCCCGCTGTCGGCTACGCACTGACCTTCAACCAGAACTCGGAGGACTAAACATGCCCACTTTGACCATCGACCACCTCAATAAGTCCTTCGGGGAGACGCAAGCCCTGCGGGATATGACTTTTAGCGTTGGCGAGGGCGAAATCTTCGGGTTCGTCGGCTCCAACGGCGCCGGAAAGTCCACCACCATGCGCATTGCACTAGGTGTGCTGGCAAAAGACTCCGGCGAAGTCTACTTTGATGACGCCCCGATTAATGACGATAACCGCCGCCGCATTGGTTATATGCCAGAAGAGCGCGGCCTCTACGGGAAAGAACCGCTGCTCAGCCAGTTGGTATTCCTTGGCACGCTGCACGGCATGGATAAGGCCGCCGCCAAGCGGGCCGGCGCTGAGCTCCTTGAACAGCTGGGCTTGGGCGAGCGCATGGACGATAAGCTCGATGACCTCTCCTTGGGCAACCAGCAGCGAGTACAGCTCGCGGCCTCCCTTATCCACGACCCAGACATGTTAATTCTGGACGAGCCCTTTTCCGGGCTGGACCCAGTTGCGGTCAACGTCATGTCAGATATGCTGCGCGAGCGCGCCAACCGTGGCGTGCCCGTCATTTTCTCCTCGCACCAGTTGGACTTGGTGCAGCGTTTATGTGACCGCGTGGGCATTGTGACGAAGGGGCATATGGTGGCTGAAGGGGGCGTCGATAAGCTGCGCAGCCAAGGCCCTCCTCGCTTCGAAGTCGCTACCCCAGCACGCGGCTGGTATCCGGAAGGAACCGAGTTGGTGGCAGAGACTGCCGACGCCGTGGTACTCCAAGCAGACCCCAGCGTCGATGACCAGACAATCCTACAAGCCGCATTGGCTGCAGGCCCGGTCCATTCCTTCGGCCGCAAGATCCCAGACCTGACCGAGCTTTTCCAGGACGTTGTCACCAGCAACCAGAATGAGGAAGCCTAAGCCATGCAGTATTCCGCAATGAAGACCATCGGAGTTGTAGCCAAGCGTGAAATGGCAGTCGCGCTGAAGTCGAAGATGGTAGTGGGCACTATGCTGCTCCTCATCCTCGGCGCCATTATCGCCCCGATTGCTATCAGCTTCTTCAGTGGCGATGACGAACCTGATTCCGTAGCCGTCGTGGGAATGGAAGAGTCCGCCTTCAAAGACTCCGGCATCGATGCCACCGCGGCGAAAGACCGCGCAGAAGCCCAGCAATTGGTGGAAGATGACGAGGCCGATGCCGCCCTCGTTCCGGCAGAGAACGACGGCTGGGATCTGTTGAGCAAGGGCGATACGCCTGCCGCGGTGACTACTACCGTCAACCAAATCGTTTCTTCTCAAGCACAAGCAACGGCGCTGGAGAAGCTCAATATTGACCCGCAGGAGCTAGAAAAGGCTACCCCGTCGACCACGGTAAATCAGGTGAATCTAGAAGAAGAGGACAGCACTGAACAAAAGATGGCCGGCGTAGCCACGGTCCTCATTGGCGCAATGGCAGTGGTCTTTTCCATCATGACCTTCGCTGGCCTGATTGGCGGCCGCGTCACGGAGGAAAAGTCCTCCCGCGTGGTGGAAATTATCTTATCTTCCGTGCGCCCGGTGGACTTCCTAGCCGGCAAGATTTTGGGCAATACCATCGTCGGTTTCTTGGCCACCCTCCTCATCCTGGGCGGTGGCGCGATTTCGATTGCTGCGTCCGGCCTGGCTAGTGACCTCGAGCTGGACTATGGCTTGGTAGCCGTCCTCCTTGTAGGCGAGATTCTAGGCCTGCTTTTCTTTGGCAGCCTCTACGCTGCAGCCGGCTCCATGGTGCAGCGCACCGAGGATCTCCAGTCCACGCAGGCACCGATTCTGTTCCTTGTCTTTGCCACCATGTATGTACCGATGTTCGGCTGGATGCACCTGGATGCCACGTGGATGCAGGTTATGACCTGGTTGCCGCCGGTTTCTATGCTGGTTGCTCCGATGCAAGTAGCCGGGGGCAACCTCAGCTGGTTGGGCTTGCTAGCTAGCTATGTGCTCATGGCTGTGGTGACCGCACTGATTATCGTGCTAGTCGGACGCATCTACCGCCGCGCCATTTTGAATAATGGACGCAAGATGACCTGGCGCCAGGCGGTGGGCAAATAAAACAATCCGGCTCCCCGCCGTGTGCAGGTGAGCCGGATTCTTCTATGTGCCGAAGCTACTGAGTAATGAACTCGTTGGTGATCGGCTGGGTGATGTCCAAGGTGCCGTGCTCGATGTAGTACATACCGAAGAACATGGCTGCCAGCATCACTACGGCTAGCAGCATGGAAGGAATCCACTGAAGGAATACGGGAACCCAGCCATTGCCCTTGTCGCGAGCTGCTGCTTCGCGCTGTTCCTGAGCCTCACGCTCGTTCATAATGATAAAACCTTTCGATCCACCGAGGATTAACTACGGATATCTTAACAGTTAAGTGCTTATAAGGCCGCATTCCTCGCACTTTTGATTGACGCCGAAATTTCGCCCTTAGATTCCGGGGTCCTCGTTATTGAGCAGTGCCTCTACGAAAGACTCGCGGTCCGCGAGCATGCGCTCGATGTCCTCTTCCGCGCCGACAATCCATAGCTCGGTGTCTTGGTCATAGGTCAACACGGAGTCTGGGTAGGCCTCTAGGGCCTCTTCCATAGCGGAGACTTGTTCCTCGCTGGCGGCATCATCCAGGTGCGCTTCGGGGTCACCGATGCGTGGACTAAGCTCCTCCAACGCGGTGATTCCGTAGGTCTTATATTGTTTCTTTGGGTGCTCAAAGAGCTCTTGTCCCATCATGGAGCTTAATCCCTTCCGTGTAGTAGCGAATCTGGCACGTATCCCTCATAGCCTGGGAGGTTTTTGGCCTGCAAAACGCCGTTAAAAAAGCGCCGCAGCGCAGGCACGTCCTCGGGCTGCAGGTGGTCAAAAACCATGCGGCGGACTGATTCCACGTGTTCGGGGGCGGCGCGCCGCAAGTGTTCTAGGCCCACGTGAGTAACGCACACATTGATCCCACGGGCATCTACCGCGTCTGGTTCTTTATAAAGCAGGCCGCGCTTTTCCATGCGGGTTACTTGGTGGGAGGCGCGGGAGCGATCCCACTCTAGCTGCGTGCACAACTCGTGCAGGCGCAGGTGCTGCTCCGGTGCCTCAGACAAGGCAACGAGGACAGCAAACTCGGAGGCAGATACCTCGCCGCCGGCCTTGAGCGTTTCATCCATTCCCCTATTAATCTTGCGCACAGCGCCAAGGAGCAGGCGCCATAGTTCCTGTTCCTCGTCGTCTAACCAGCGAGTTTGAGAAGGCATGGCACTAGATTACCCCTTTGAGGGAAGCAATGGCGCGCTCGCTGCGCCCCGGCACGCGAGAATAGCGCTCCGGCATGCAGGTAAAGACCAATACCTGGTTATCCCGTCCCACGTGGGAAAAGAGCGTAGCCATGAGTTGCAGGCGGTGCGCGTCGGTAGAACCCAGCGCATCGTCCACGATGACCGGCACCGACTCCGCCCCTACCAATTGCGCGATGGCAAAGCGGGTGAGGATGGCCAACTGCTCGCGAGCACCGCCGGACAAGCTGGCCAGGTTCACCGTCTCTTTATCCTGGGTACGGGCGGTCACGCGGAGATCTTCATCGAGCTCGAAGGTGATATCGCCACCGTAGACGGTGCGAGCCAGCTGTGAGAGTGCGTCCACGAAGGGCGCGGCATAGCGCTGGCGGGCGGCATCGCGGTGCTTGAGTAAAAGTTCGCGCAGATAGCAGGCTGCTTGCGCGCGCTTGTCTACGCTCTCGTACACCGCGCGAGCCATCTCTACCGCTGCGGTGGCCTGCTGGGCGCGCTCTGCGGCACCAGAGTGGAAGTTGATTTCGCTCGACAGCCTGCCAAGGTCCACCTCACAGCGCTGGATGCATCCGGTGAGGTATTCCAGGTGGGACTGTGCGCCTTCTACCAGCGAATTGGCGGTATCAAGATCAACCGCTTCCATCTGCTCCAGCTGCCCGCGCAGCTCCGCCACGACGGTCTCCAAACGGGTGACTTCGGCATGGAGCGCCTCGTCGGCGGCTTGCTCGCGCGCGGAGGAGAGCTCCCTGGTCACGCGCTGTGTATTCTCGCGGGCGGCGGTCAGTTCGGCGTTTAAGCGCACTACCTCGTGGGCAAGACGGCTTTCGCGATACGGCACCAGCTCGCGGTCGAGCGCATTGACCTTTTCGCTGGCTTCTTCCTCCGCGGCTTCGGCGGCAGCAAGATCTACCTCGCCCGCATCCGCAAGGTCCGCCACCTTCTCGGACAAAGCGGAATGCTGGGCGCGGAGGTCGCCTAAATCATCCGGCCCCAGTTCCACGGCAAGAGCCCGGGTGGCGGCATCCAGAGTGTCGTTGAGCGCGCGGTGCTCCTCATGGGTCTTTTCGGCCGCTTCGACAGAATCCACGCCAAGGGTATCGAGCAGGTCCTGCAGTCGCGTGCGGGCCTGCTCCACATCGCGCAGGGTGTCTTCGGCCGAGTAGGCCCCAGCGGAAAAGCGGGCGGTGATATCACCAATGGTGATAACTCGGGCGTCGACAAGCTCGATGGCTGTGTCCTCGCCTAGCTCGATGTCTTCCCCATCAACACGGATCCTAGAACCATCCGGACCCGAAAAGTGCACCTTGGCGGCCGCAGCCTCGTGCAGGCGCGTGGCCACAGACAGCGCCGAGTCCGCCTTATGCAGGCTGCTGATATCGGCCGCGGTGATCTCGCGTCCGCGCTGGGCAATGGCTGCACGGGCCTGGTCTACCTCGGCGGCGAGGGCGTCGAGCGATTCCAACCGGGCGCTTAACTGTTCAAATCTCTGCCTATCTTGCAGACGGCGAGCCTGTTTGAGAGTGCTGCGGGCCGCGGCATAGTCCTCTTTTGCCTCTGCCAGGCGCTTGTCCAGTGACTCCTTTTCCGCAGCTTCTTCTTGAGCTCTTTCTTGCGCGCCGGTGAGCTTCTGCTCGGCGTCCTTCGCAGCCGTGGCAGATTCATCGGCTGCGGTGACCAGCCCGGCGCGCTCGGTAACCGCTGCTTGGGCGCGGGCGAGGTCCTCGATGGCGCGCTCAAGCGTGGCTTTGTGGGAATCCAGCGTGGCCTGCGCGGTTGCGGCTTCCTCCGCCTGGGTCTGCTTTTCGCTGAGATCGGCTCGGGCGGCGGGAAGCTCGGCTTCGGCGGCGGATTGCTCGCGCTGGAGTTGCTCGTAGCGCTCGACCACGGAGTCCAGCTCCCGCAGAACGCGGGTGGCCTCGGTGTATTCTTCTTCGGCGTGTGCGAGGGCTGCGGCGGACTCCTTATATTCACCGGCTGGGTTGCCCTTCGCGGCGGTGAAGTAGCGCTGGTATTCCTTGTCCACGCGGGCCAAGAGCGCGGAATCGTCGCCGGAGACCTCTTCCTCGGCCAAGCCGGATTCGCGCTCTAGCGCCCGGGTAAGGCTAGGAATGCCGACGGCCGAGATGGCCTCGCCGGTGTCGTCTTGGCGCATAAAGAGGGCGTCGACAAGCGAGCGGTCCAAGTGCTCCGAGAGGATGCGCTCCAACTCATCATCGGCCTGACTGCCAGTAAATTGCGCCGGCCGCGGGGAAGAAATGTGTAGCTCGCAAGATTTCTTGGAAAGCCAGCGCTTGGCAATGCTAAAGCGGTAGTCGCCTACGCTAAGTTCAGCCGTGATTTCCGGGGCCACGTCCTTGCCCACCGGTTGCAAGGCACGAATGCGCTTGGATCGGCCACTGTGTTTTTCGGTGAGCACCACGTCGAGCGCCTCCACGATGGTGGATTTGCCGGCCTCGTTTTCGCCGTGGATGACCACGACGCCGGACTCGGGCAGATCATCGAGGACCAAGTGCTCGATGCCCCGGACGTTATTAAGTTCTAGGCGGTGGATGCGCATTAGGACTGTCCCTCCAGGCGGAATAGCAAGTTGGCAGCGTCGCGGGCGACGGGATCCTCGCGGTTATCCAGCAGCTCCTGCAGGGCCTCGGCCGCGTAGCCGGGAATATCAAGGCTAGCTAGTTCTTCCTCGCTGGGCTCGAGGTAGAGATCCATGGTGCGCTCGCGGGGGCGAAGGGAGGCAAATACGGCCTCGTACTCATCTAATCCGCGCTGCAGGCGGGCGTGGGCATCGACGCCGAGCGTGCCGCGCAGGCTATATTTCACGGCCGTGCGCACCTTGTCCGGGTACTCGCCCAGCCGAGCCAAGAACCGGTCCACATCCTCGGCGGAGTCCACGGCGGCATCAAGGGCTTCAAAGGTCCAGCGGCCGATACGCCGCTTGTCGACGTCCACCTCATCCCCCACGCGCACCACCAGCGCATTGCCAGAATCCGACTCGCCACCGCCGGTGCTCGTTTCCTTAAAATCCGTGGTTTCTGGACTGCCGGAGAACCACACTCGGCCGGTGGTGCCGAGGCTTTCGGTGGAGTGGGTATCTCCGAGCGCCAGGTAATCAATCACCCCGCGATCCAGGCAGTCTTCAACGAAGGCTAGATCGATGGTATCGGCGTCATCCTCGCCAGAGCGGGAATCCACCTGCCCGTGACCAACGGCGATGCGAATGCCCTCGGCCGGCTCCAGCGGCTCGAGAGCGTGGCGGACTAAGTCGTGGTTCGCGCGCTTGGACAGATAAGGCGCGCCAACCAGCTCCACGCCGGGGGCCACCTCAATCGGCTGGGAGTCCGCAATAACGTGAACATTATCGGCGCTGGTCTTATAAAAGACCGAGTCCGCCACCAGCGGGTCATGATTGCCGGGCAGGACGTAGACCGGTACAGGTAGGCGCTTAAACATTTCCGTGGCGCGGGCGAGGATTTCGCGGGAGAGGGAATTGTGCTCAAAGACATCGCCGGTTACGACGATGAAATCCGCCCCGGTGTCCTCGGCCAGCTCGCCCAGCCGCATGATCGCGGCCTCGCGGTCATCATTAAATCGGCCCTGGGCCTCGCCCTTCAAGAACCAGCGGGTCATGCCCAGCTGAAAATCGGAGGTATGGATAAACGTGGTAGCAGTCATTAGTGCGTGAGGTGGTAGTAGAGGTCTTCAATATCGGATACCGCGCGCAGAAGATCCAGGTTGGTATGAGAAACCGAACGCATGGCCTTGCGCAAGAGGTCCGGATCGGAGTCATCGATGGCCGGGGCTACCTTGGGCTGCGGCAGCTTGGGCAGCTCACGGCCGTTCCAGAAGATGTCATTCTTTTCTTCCTCGGACAGCCCACTTCGGGTAAAGCTTTCGCGGCTGACTGTCTTAGCCTGTTCGAGGACCATGCGCTCCAGGCGGGCAAAGTCCAAGCCACGCATATTAAAAATGACAGCCGGGTCCGCATCCGCCCGGGTGGCGAGCTTATCGCCCACCGCCACGATGTGCTTGCACACGTACTCGCCGTCTGGGCAGTCGCAGGTCAGGCGCAGGTCTTCGGCCTCGGGGGCGAAGAGGGTGTCTAGGGCGGCGTCGGCAAGCAGGCCTTTGCGTGCATTGGCAATGGAGTTGGGGGTGCGGGCGAATTCGGTGGCTAGCTGGGCAATATCGTCATTATTGCGGTAGGGCAACTGGATGAGCACCGCGAAGGGCTCATTCTGGGAGCCGGCCACGCGGCCGTGGATGGCGCCGTTGCGCACCTCCAACCCCACGACGTGGCCGCCCTCGGCATACTGGCGGCCGCGGGTAATCCGGCCGCGATCCGCACCGTGGGAGGTAAAGGCCGCGATACGCGAGGCCGTCGTGGACAGGATGCGCCCGCTGCGGTCGACGTGATTGACCTCAGCCGGGGTGCTTACCCGCTTGCGGGTACCAAAATTGGCATAGATAACGTTGTCATCGCCTTTAACAGCCATGGATTACTCCCTCCCCCGGTAGCTCATGAGTGCGGCCAGCTGATCTGGGTCCAGCTCGGTGAGCCAACCCTCGCCCTCGCCCACGACGGCGCCGGCCAGCTGCGTCTTACCATCCAAAATGTCCTGGATAGATTCCTCCAGCGTACCCGCGGTGATCATCTTATATACCTGCACATTGCGGCGCTGGCCAATGCGGAAGGCGCGGTCCGTCGCCTGGTTTTCCACCGCCGGGTTCCACCAGCGGTCCATGTGGACGACGATGGAAGCAGCCGTCAGGTTCAGGCCGGTACCGCCGGCCTTGAGCGAAAGGATCATCGCCGGCGGACCATCCTCGGACTGGAAGTCTTCCACCATCTGGTCGCGCTTATTTTTGCTCACCCCGCCGTGGAGGAAGGGGATCTCCCGGCCGAGCTGATCGCTAAGGTATGGCTGCAGGATATCGCCAAAGGCCTTGTATTGGGTAAAGACCAAGAGGCGCTCGCCGGATTCAGTGGCCTCGTCCACGATGCGCATGAGTTCTTTAACCTTGCCGGAGCGATGCTTGCCCTTGAGCGTCACCGGCGAGCTATCGCCCAGGTAATGCGCGGGGTGATTACAAATCTGCTTGATACGGGTGAGCGAGGACAACACCAGCCCACGCTTATTCATTCCCGTAGCTTCCTGCAGGTCTTTTTTCACCTGGTTGACCAGTGCTTTATACAGGGCGGCCTGCTCGGTGGTCATGGACACGCTAAGGATTTGCTCGGACTTTTCAGGCAGATCGTCGATAATATTCGGATCCGTCTTCACACGGCGAAGGATAAACGGCGCGGTGAGCTGGCGCAGGCGTTCAGACATCTCTTCGTCATCATTGCGCTCGATGGCCTTAGCAAAGTGATTGCGGAAGAACGAGGCGGAGCCCAATACTCCGGGATTACAAAAGTCCAGGATGGAGCGCATCTCCGAGAGGCGATTTTCCACCGGGGTACCGGTCAGCGCCACGCGGTGCTCCGAGGGCAGCGAGCGCACGGCCTTGGATGAGCGCGTCGCGGAGTTCTTGATGGCCTGGGCCTCATCTAGAACAACGCGCTGCCAGCCTACCTCGCCCATGTCCTTAAAATCGCGGCCCACGGTGCCATATGTGGTGATAACCAGGTCGCACTCAGTAGCGGCTTGAGCGAAGTCTTCGCCCCGCGGGCGGCTTGGACCATGTTGCACCATAACCTTGAAATCCGGGACGAAGCGCTGCGCCTCGCGCGCCCAGTTTCCCACCACGGAGGTTGGCGCCACGACGAGCGTGGGGCCAGTCTGCTCACCGCGCTCCTTTTCCACCGCGAGAAGGGACAGTAGTTGGAGGGTTTTGCCGAGCCCCATGTCGTCGGCAAGCACGGCGCCTATGCCATTGCGAGACATCCAATACAGCCAGTCGACGCCGCGACGCTGGTACTCGCGCAGCTCCGCATGGACAGTTTTGGGAATGTCCGCGCGCTCTGGGGCGACCTTGTCCACCCCGCCGAGCAGGGCCGTATGCCAGGTACTGCCAGTGAACTCGATGGGTTCTTGGGTCATGGACTCGAGCGCCAGCTCGCGCAGCTCAGCCACGGTAACCTGCTCGTGTTCTTCGCCACCCTCGTTGAACTCTTGGCGGCGCCGCTCCACGTCCGCCATTAAGGCTTCCCAACCGGGTTCGCCGAGCTGCTTGGCTATCTCCGCGGTAGCGGCCAGCTGCTCAAGTTCCTTCTTCTTGTGCGCCAGGGACTTCTCCCGCAGCGCATCCATGTATCCGGAGACCTGGGAGACAACCTGCTTATCGGCCATGACCCACTTGCCGCGTAACTGGATAAGTCCGGACTTGGAATTGACCAAGTCCTCCATTTCTTCCTCGGTCAACTCCACATCGCCCACGGACATGCGCCAGTTATAGTCCACCAGCTTATTCATGCCAATGTGCTTTTTAGTGGCGGCCTCGGCCGGATCGCGGGCCTCGTGGGTTTCCAGCTTGGCCTTCGTTTCCATCTGCGCCCAGGCCTTGGGCAGCATGACAGTCACGCCACTGGCCTTGAGCTTGTCCACCTCGTGCGTAACAAAATGGGTAAGTTGGTGGGTTTCTAGGTAGACATCCCAGTCGCCGTCGCCGGGCTGCGGCAGCTGTGCGGTCTCCCCCAGCGTGGGCGCGATGCGCACAGCCTTGCGGTGGGCTTCCCGCAGCTTTTCGACGCTCGCCCTATCCAGACTCTGCGCTGACACCGGCCGCGGAGCATCCGTGCCCGAGCGCACCCGCACGCGCACCGGCCACTTGGCCGCATCCGGGTCATCTTCTGCCGGTTCTTCCACGATGTAGACCAATTGGAGTTCCACCTCGTAGATGGAATTCTTCCACTCATTGAGCCCGCGCAAAAGTTGTGCGCGCCCACGCCGGATCGACCGCGTATCGAGCAGGGCGCGGGCGAACTCGTGCCACGGCATCGGCCGCGGTGCTTCCGCCACGGGCCGCAGCTCTCGAAACGCGATCCAGTGCGTGAGCTCATCGGCCATATCATCCGACAGTGCCCGGTTATTAACATGCAAGATGCCGGGCGCGGCTGCCATCATCTCTGCAAGCCACCCGCGCTCCCCCAAGCCGGAGGCCAGCTGCCACATGGGGAACCACTCATTGGCCTGGTAAGCCAGCCGGAACGTCACGCGCCCGGCGCGCACGAATTTGCATAGGCCACTGTAGGCATGGAGCAGCCACTGAAGGTCTGGAGCGATGGTGGCAGGCGGCTTGTGATTCAGGTGTTCCATCTGAGCAAGCGCCGCGACGGCCTCTTCTGGGCCGAACATTGCCATCGGCACCATCAAGGACACGTCCTTGCCCTTGGGCGTGCGCAGCGAGACCCGCGCCCGGTTGCGGAAAGATTTCTTCCCCAGGATCGACTCCACCGCTGGCGGGAAGGTGCCTTCAGGAACGGCATTGGGCATGACAATCTTGTGCCCTTCTACCTGTTCAATCCACAGACCAAGCCCCGTAACGGGGAGCCACAGTCCATGCACGAGGTAAGAAGCCATAACCGCCAGCATAGCAGCCCTGCCAATTTTGTTACACGCTCGTTATGTTCTCTCCTTTTCCCAGTTGAACGATAGAAAATCCAAACGGAGACATGCGTCACACCTGTATTTTCGCTTGGGTTAACCTTGTGACCCCGTTAACGTGAATATGTCCTACATATCACTACAAGGAGTAAAACGTGCAAGATTCAACTTGGTACGTCATTGCGATGATCGTGTATCTCCTCGCAATGGCAGCCATTGGCTACTGGAGCTACAAACAAACCGACCAATATGACGATTATGTTTTGGGCGGCCGTGGCCTGCACCCATTCGTAGCGGCTCTTTCCGCTGGCGCATCCGATATGTCCGGCTGGCTACTCATGGGCCTGCCCGGAGCTCTATTCCTTTCCGGCATGTCCGAGCTGTGGATGGCCATCGGCCTGCTCGTCGGCTGCTGGGCTAACTGGAAGTGGGTCGCACCGCGCCTGCGTTCTTACTCGGAAATCGCGGCCAACTCCATTACCGTGCCGTCCTTCTTTGAAAACCGCCTGCACGATAAGTCCCGCCTGCTGCGCATCATCTCCGCAGCCATCATTATTTTCTTCTTTACCTTCTACGTCTCCTCCGGCATGGTTTCCGGTGGCCGCTACTTCGAGTCCACCTTCGGTGGCGACTACCTCACCGGCATGCTCGTCATCGCTGCGGTGACCATCTTCTACACTTTCGTCGGCGGCTTTTTGGCGGTGTCTTACACGGACGTCGTCCAGGGCGTTCTTATGTTCGTCGCCCTGATGATCGTGCCGATCATGGCCATTGTCTCTCTCAGCGATCCATCCTCGATCTTCTCGTTTGCCGCCAATAATCCCTATGGCACCGATGGCGTAGTAGAAAATGACAGCTACTTCTCCATGTTCGCAGGCGTATCCGCCGGCGTTATCATCGGCAACCTGGCCTGGGGCTTGGGCTACTTTGGCCAGCCGCACATCGTTGTCCGTTTCATGGCGCTGCGTAAGCCTTCCGACGCCAGCCAAGGCCGCTTCTACGGCGTGACTTGGATGGGCCTGTCCGTCATCGGCGCAATCTTCGTCGCGCTCTCTGGCACCGTTTACTTCACCCAAACCGGCCACAGCATCACCGACCAGGACAATTTCGAAACCATCTTCCTGGACATGGCACAGGCCATGATGCACCCGTTGCCCGCAGGCTTCGTCCTGACCGCGGTTCTTGCCGCCATCATGTCCACCATGTCTTCCCAGATGCTCGTCGTCTCTACTTCCCTCATCGAGGACCTCTTCCTCATCTTTGCCAAGAAGAAGCCAGGCGAACAGGTCCTCATCAATCTCTCCCGCACCGCAATCGTTGCCATCGCGGTCATTGCTGCCCTCTTGGCGATCAACCCGTCTGACTCCATCCTTGGCCTTGTGGGCTTTGCGTGGGCAGGCTTCGGTTCCGCTTTCGGCCCAATCATCTTGCTGTCCCTGTACTGGAAGCGTTTCAACGCCACCGGCGCGATTGCCGGCATGCTCACCGGCGCCATCGTAGCCATCGGCTGGGGCATGTCTCCGCTTTCCGATACCCTCTACGAGATGGTTCCTGGCTTCTTCCTGGCCCTCATTGTGGCGGTCATCGTCACCAAGCTCACCAAGGAGCCAGCACCGGAAGTTGTTAGCGAGTTTGAAGAGGCCACCAAGCTGGCCAAGCTCGTGGAAAATGACTCCAGCCTCGACTTCGAGGAGGCCGCAGAAAAGGTCACCGATAAATAATCGGAACCATCACGGACTCCACGCAGTCCAATAGGACATGAAGTCCTATTATCTGGCCGCGCTATCATGCGTCACCGTCCTTATCGGCGCATGGTATGCGTGGCCTTTTCCACGTTTTGAGGTCGATACCGTAGCTGCACGCCCTAACGCCGCTGGTTACAATCGCGATGATTTCGGCATCTGGCAGCCCCACGGTGCTTGTAGCACCCGCGAGGCCATTCTGGAAAGCCAGGCCAGCGATCCCCTCCTCGATTGCCATACCCGCAGTGGGACTGTCTATGACCCTTATAGTGGCACCACCATTCCTGCCACTTCACCCATAGAGATCGACCACATCTTTCCGCTCTCCGCGGCCTATGACATGGGCGCTTCCGAGTGGGACCGCGAGACCAAAGTGCGCTTTGGCAACGATCCGCTCAATCTCGTAGCCACCAGCCGCAAGCTCAACCAAGAAAAGTCAGATGCTCTTCCTGCCGAATGGCTTCCGCCGACCAACCGCTGCGAATATTCTCGCCGCCTCGCAGACATCGCCCGCAAGTACTCGCTTCCGCTCCCTTCCGCGGACGTGCGCGCCATGCAAAGGCAATGTCGGATAGCCCTACTCACCGGAAATTGATTAGGGTAAATGTGGCAACTTTCCGCGATTGAAGGGTTCTTTCAATGACTACTTTCCTTGTATTCCTCCACGTGGCTGCAGCTATTCTCTTAATCGGTCCAGTCTGCGTATCTACCTCCAGCTTCCAGACGCAGATGGCAAAGGCAGCACAAGGTGAGCACGCAGCACTAGGCTCCGCCCGCGTTCTGCATAACATAACCAATACCTATGGCTACATTTCCGCTATTGTGCCTATCCTCGGGCTCGGCGTATTTCTCTCCGATATCAGCGCCTACAAGTCCGAGGTAAACTTCCACATCGCCATCTTGGTTGCCATCGTCGCGTGGTGCTTGCTCTTCTTCGTCATCATCCCTAAGCAGAAGAAGGCAATGGCCTCCCTCGAGTCAAACGAAACCTTTGACTACGCGGCGGCAAAGAAGCCACTGTCCGCGTTCGGTGGCGTATTTAACCTCCTATGGATCATCTGCCTAATCCTGATGTACGTCCACTTCTAATTGGTCTTCTAGAAGGCCATCTACTCTTCCGGGACAGTTTCTTCGCTGTCCCGTTTCTCGTTTTCCAGCTCTTCTTTCAATCTCTGTGCATCCTCGTGCGCATTGTGCCGACGCCGCTGTGTCGCCTGCGCCACCGTCTGCGCCCACCTCCGATTTTTCGCTGCGAGTGGCCCGCTAGCTTCGTCATAGACCCACGTGGAATCCTCAAAAAGCCAGACTATGTCCCCACTAATCGGATCCTTTATATAAAAGGCCCGCCCATCAGTCTTGATGTTGTGGTGATGTTGGCATAGGCACGCAAGATTGGCCGCCGCCGTAGGCCCTCCTTCGGCAAAGTCGTGTCGATGGTCCATCTGGGAAGCCATTGCTGGCCGCGTGCAGCCGGGCCATCGGCAGGTTCCGTCGAGTCCTTCCACAAAGGCACGGATATGGGGCGGCGTTACGTAGTTTCCACTTTCGTCCTGTGCTGCCTTTTCCATATCGCGGACGGTTGTCGCCCGCTTTTGCATGTCGTCGGCAACCTCTGGCGAGACCCAACCCAAACTTTGAACGAAGGCTGGCGCATCAGGAAGATCGCAGCGGTACATATTGAGCACCACCTTCGCCTTGGCTTCAGCCTTGCCGGTGAGCAGAGCAACTGCCGCTTGGGCCAAGGAAATGTCCTTCTCCGTAGCCACGCTGCGGATATTTCGGTCAATGATTTCGGCGGTTTCTAGGCCCACGTCGAGGCATACTGCGGCCCACTCCCCTCCCGTGGGCTCGAGATTATAGGACTCCTTCCGACGTGGATCGCGCGCGGCGATAGTGGGATCGAGGCGGACAATAAGCTCCCGCAACTTACGCCGCAGGTTGCGATGGGACGGCAATTTTTGGTTGGGGCGCTTGGGGGTGAGGTAGGTGGTTAATTCGGCGTCGATAAGCAGCCGTTTATCGGCGTCAATCTCCCCTAGCTTGGAAAGTGTCTGGTCGATAGTAATTAAGCGGTCTAAATCTAGGTGGTAGAGCTCTTCCTGCCGCGCTTGAAGGTGTGGTAGCTCCTTTAAGCGCTCAAAGGCGAAGATAATATTTCTAATTCGAGACTGCCGCGTACCAGTAAGGTCCGACAACGATTGGCTGATGATTTCGATATCCTCATCCGGATCTGGATGCAGGCGCCTCCATAACAAGTATTCGGCCTTGCGTATGGTTGTAGCTGCTCGTGAGGTTGAATTTTGTGAATTGGTATTGGCAAAGTAGGGCGCATTCATAGACTTCCCCCGCAGAAGTTTCCCTAGAACATGTTTGCGCTTTTAGTATATAAAATCGCTCCGACACGCTACCCCCGTTTATAGTAAAACTGCTGGTCACAGGGCACGAAAAAATGGGCCTCCGAAGAGGCCCATTGAGTCGAAAAATTTAGTCGCGCCAGCGTCCGCCGCGCTTGCGTCCACCGCCGTGATCACGGCGTGGTGGTCGGCCGGTGTCCTTTTGAATATTGATGAGCTGGCCGGAAATGCGCGTATCTTTTAGGCGCTTGAGCACATCTGGATCCAAATTCTTCGGCAGGTCCACCAAGGTGTGGCCTACCGCGATGGTGATGCGGCCGAAGTCCTTAGCGGACAAGCCACCTTCGTTGGCAATGGCGCCAACGATAGCGCCAGGCCGCACATTCTGCCGCTTGCCGACGTCCAACCGGTACGTCTCAAAATCCCCATCGGGTCGTTTCGGGCCACGGCCCTTGCCGCCGCCCTTGAAATCACGGTCGCGCTTACGATCGTCCCGGCGATCACGCTTGGGCTTTGGTAGCGGCTTATCCTCCATGAGGAAGTTCTTGCCGCCCTGCAGCATGACTGCGAGAGCCGCGGCGATATCGTCCATTGCCGCATTATTGTCCTCGGAGTATTTACGCACGAGGGTACGGAAGAAGTCAGCCTGCTTATTGTCCATGGAGGCGGTAATGGATTGCGCAAACTTCTCCTTGCGCTTTTCATTGACCTCATCGACGGAAGGCAAATCCATTTCTTCCAGGCGGGCATTGGTTACGCGCTCAATGGAGCGCAACATGCGCCGCTCGCGCGGAGTGACGAACAGGATGGCTTCGCCAGAGCGCCCCGCGCGGCCGGTGCGGCCGATGCGGTGCACGTAGGACTCGGTGTCGTTAGGAATATCGAAGTTAACCACGTGGGTGATGCGGTCGACGTCGAGGCCACGAGCGGCAACATCGGTAGCCACGAGGATGTCCAGACGGCCATCCTTGAGCTGATCGACGGTACGCTCGCGCTGCGCCTGCGCAATATCACCGTTGATGGCTGCGGCGCTAAAACCGCGGTCCCGCAGGGTCTGGGCTACCTCTTCGGTCTCGTGCTTCGTGCGGCAAAAGACGATGATGGCATCATAATTAATGACCTCAAGGATGCGGGTGAAGGCATCCATCTTCGCGCGATGCGGGATGAGGAGGAAGCACTGCGTAATGTTGTCATTGGTGCGGCGCTCGGACTTCACCGTGACCTCGGCAGGGTTGTCGAGGTAGCGCTTAGACAGGCGACGGATAGCGTTCGGCATGGTGGCCGAGAAAAGCGCCACCTGCTTGCGATCCGGGGTGTCCTCCAAGATACGCTCAACGTCTTCCTGGAAGCCCATGTTCAGCATTTCATCGGCCTCATCAAGGACAAGGAACTGCAGCTGAGACAGGTCCAGCGAGCCCTTCTCCAAGTGGTCGATGACGCGACCTGGAGTACCCACGATGACCTGCGCACCGCGACGCAGCCCGGACAGCTGAATGCCGTAGGCCTGGCCGCCGTAGATAGGCAGTACCTCGACGCCCTTGAGAGATTCGGCGAAGGACTGGAAGGAGTCTGCCACCTGCAGGGCCAGCTCACGGGTTGGCGCGAGCACAAGTGCCTGCGGGTGACGGGCCTTGGCATCAATTTGCGACAGAACCGGCAGCGCGAAGGCCGCGGTTTTGCCGGTACCGGTCTGGGCAAGGCCGACTACGTCGCGGCCTTCCATCAAGATCGGGATGGTTTCTTCTTGAATGGGGGACGGCTTGGTAAAGCCTACTTTCGCAACGGCTTCCAGAATCTTCTCTGGCAGGCCAAGATGCGCGAACCCCTGGGAATTGTCGTTGGCCGAGTCTTGAGACTCAGCGCCGGTGTCCTCAGAAGTATTCGCAGCCCTGGTGTCCTTGGTGACACCTTGCGAGTTGTCCTGAGATTCCGACTTTTTAAAATCTTCCGGCTCGTTGACGCCGCCGGTGGCGTTATCGGTAATGCTCATTGCTTCACCAACCCTACGCGATTGCGGCTATAAACTCCATTGCGCAGCTCCTAGACTTTCCTAGCCCAGATTTCCTGCCCTGTTCGAAGCAGTTCGAAAACACCGAAGTATGGTGTCGGGGCGGTCTTCTACTGTGCAGCCTATGAGTCATCCACGCCCACGATTCCTTGACGACCAAGCACGTATCCGTGCCAAGCTAAGTTCTTATCCAGGGTTCAGCACGGAACTGGACCCGCCGGTAGACCTATATTTGTCCTCGCTGTCTACCGGCCTGATCTACCCCACTAGACGCAGCCGTCGGCCACAGCAGGGCGAGTTTGTACACATTACAGACCGCCGCTTTCATCTAAACCCCGTCTTTCGCATAACCGGGGTGGAGGATAATTTTGAATTTTATGTAGTGGAGCTAGAGCCAGTGTGCTTTCACAGCACGGAATACGCCGCACGCCCAAAGCTTCTTAGCCTCGGCAGCGTGGTGGACAACGAGAACACAACCTACTTTCCGGTGGAGTTTGATTTCGCACCCCGTGGCAAGTTTGTGACCTTTAGTGCCGTCGATAAGCCTAAGATAGGCCACCTATACTCCTGCTTTACTTCACGGCCTCGGCACCCTTTGTGCCTGCGCATAGAATCCACGGAGGACAAAAATGGGCTGGTGCGTGCCCAAGTGAGCGAGGTCTATAGCGATTTTGAGCGCGGAGAAAGAAAAGGACCGCGAAAGGACTATGGGCCCGACAACCTCCCCTACCGGCCACCGGCTATCACCCGCAGGGACGTAGAGATAGAGCTAGGGCGCTTTCGTCGCCTCTACGACCCAGTGTCGTGGACTGTCCACGGTGCACAAGACGAAGAAACCCTCTTTATGGTGGAAGATCCGGATGGATCGCGCGCAGTCTTTATCGGCAAGAAGGATGCGTGGCTACATATGACAAAAGAAAAAGGCCGCCGGCTATATCAGATAGCGGCGACCTTTCTAGAAGAGCGCTAGGCTCCGGCGATAAAGGTGCGATAGCTCAGCGGCATGCCTGGGCGGTAGGCCAAATGCACGGCGCTGGGGGCGTCGAGCACGTGCAGGTCGGCGGCGGCACCTTCCACGATGGTGCCCTTAGCGGGTCGGCCCTGCGGGTCGAGACCATTGCCCACGTTGTGGCGACGCAGGGCGGTAGCCCCACCGGTGGTCGCCGCGTGGATGGCCTCATCAACGGACAGGTACTGCTGGAGGACCGCGGTGGTCACGCAGTAGTTCATCGAGGAGGTATAGGACGTGCCGGGGTTGAGGTTGGAGGCGATGGCGAGGGTTGCGCCGGCGTCGAGAAGCTTGCGGCCTGGGGCGAGCGGCTCGCGAGTCGAAAGATCGCAAGCCGGCAGCATGGTGGCCACTGTATCGGAATTAGCCAGCAGTTCTACGTCCTCGTCGCTCAAGTGATTGACGTGGTCTACCGAGGCCGCACCCAACTCCACGGCTAGGGCCACGCCTGGGCCTTCGCCCAGCTGGTTGCCATGCACGCGCAGGCCAAGGCCTAGCTTCTTACCGGCTTCCAGTACGCGCCGGGATTGTTCCTCGTTGAAGGCTCCGCGCTCGCAGAAGACGTCGATCCACTGCACATAGGGAGCTACTCCCTCAAGCATCGGGCCAACGACTTCGTCGAGGTAGTCTTCCGCGTCTGCCCCTGGCGGCACCAAGTGGGCGCCAAGGAACGTCACGTCATCTACGTGGCGGGACGCGACCTTAGCGGCCTCTACCTCGGACTCGGTGTTGAGGCCGTAGCCCGTCTTGGTCTCGAAGGTGGTGGTGCCGCCGCGACGACCAGCGGCCACGCGATCTGCCACCAGCTTGTCTAGGCGGTCGGTGCCGGCCTGGCGGGTGGCGTCCATGGTTACGGCGATGCCGCCAGCCTCATAGGAGCCGCCGGAGATGCGGGCCTCAAACTCAGCGGAGCGGTCACCGTCGAAGACCATGTGGGTGTGCGAATCGACCCATCCCGGCAGGACGGCGCGGCCACCCAGGTCCACCTTCTCATCGGCGGCCGGCGCTTCGGATGCCGGGCCAATCCAGGAGATGGTGCCGGATTCGGCTACCAGGGCGGCGTCGTTAAGCGTGCCGCGCTCGCTGACCGTACAGAGTTCTGAAATGCCGGTAAAAAGTGTGCTCATCTAGTCCCTTGCCTTGAATTCCATTGGAATGCGGACGCCGCGCTCATCGGCGACCTCCTTTGCGCGAGTGTAGCCGGAATCAACGTGGCGGATAACGCCCATGCCCGGGTCATTGGTCAGCACGGCGCGCAGCTTAGCCGCAGCAAGCTCGGTGCCGTCCGCAACGGTAACCTGGCCGGCGTGGATGGAACGGCCCATGCCTACGCCGCCGCCGTGGTGAAGGGAAACCCAGGTAGCACCGGAAGAAACTGCAGTCATGGCGTTGAGCAGAGGCCAGTCAGCTACAGCGTCGGTGCCATCGAGCATGGCTTCGGTCTCACGGTACGGGGAGGCCACGGAGCCGGAGTCTAGGTGGTCGCGGCCGATGACAATAGGAGCCTTGATCTTGCCCTCGCGCACGAGGTCATTGAAGAGCAGGCCAGCCTTGTGGCGCTCGTTATAGCCGAGCCAGCAAATGCGTGCCGGCAGGCCCTCGAATTCGACGTACTCCTCGGCGGCGTCGAGCCAGTTGTGCAGGTGCTCGTTATCCGGGAAGAGCTCCTTGAGCGCTTGGTCGGTGACCTTGATGTCATCTGGGTCACCGGACAGGGCGGCCCAGCGGAACGGGCCTAGGCCCTCGCAGAAGAGTGGGCGGATATAAGCCGGGACGAAGCCGGGGAATTCGAAAGCGCGCTGGTAGCCGGCCTTGCGAGCCTCATCGCGAATGGAGTTGCCATAGTCAAAGACCTCGGCACCCTCATCTTGGAATTCGACCATGGCCTGGACCTGGGCCGCCATGGACTCACGAGCCTTCTTGGTAAAGGTGGTCGGGTCTGCCTTGGCCTCGTTATGCCAGTCCTCCATGGTGATTTCAGAGGGCAGGTAAGACAATGGATCGTGGGCCGAGGTCTGGTCGGTGACGATGTCCACGGTAAATTCCCCGGCGCGCTGGCGGCGCAGGACCTCTGGGAATACCTCGGCGGCGTTGCCTACCAGGCCTACGGAGAGCGGCTTCTTGTTTTCCTTAGCGTCAAGAACCAGCTTGAGTGCTTCATCTAGGTCGGTGACAACCTCATCGAGGTAGCGCTTATGCTGGCGGCGCTTCAGGCGGGTTTCATCAACGTCGACGATGAGGCAGGCGCCACCGTTAAGGGTGACAGACAGCGGCTGTGCGCCGCCCATGCCGCCGCAGCCGCCGGTCAGGGTGAAGGTGCCGGCCAGGGTGCCGTTGAAGCGCTTCTTGGCCACGGCTGCGAAGGTCTCGAAGGTGCCCTGCAGGATGCCCTGGGTAGCGATGTAAATCCAGGAGCCGGCCGTCATCTGGCCGTACATCATCAGGCCTTCATCCTCGAGCTTGCGGAAGTGCTCCCAGTTAGCCCAGTCTCCCACCAGGTTGGAGTTAGCAATAAGCACGCGCGGTGCCCACTCATTGGTCTTCCAGATGCCCACCGGCTTGCCGGACTGCACCAGCAGGGTTTCATCGGATTCGAGGTCCTTGAGGGATTCTACGATGGCGTCAAAGGCTTCCCAGCTGCGCGCTGCACGACCGGTGCCGCCGTAGACCACGAGGTCCTCGGGGCGCTCGGCAACCTCGGGGTCGAGGTTATTCATGAGCATGCGCAAGGGCGCTTCGGTCTGCCAGGACTTGGCGGACAGTTCGGTTCCGCGCGGGGCGCGTACTTCGCGTGGTTGAGACATGGCTTCCTTTCTTCGTGCTTTTTCGACGCCCTCCCAAGTCCCCTAGGCCGGTGTCCCGGGGCTGTCCCCGAGGACTTGTTCAGCGTCACATGTCATAAAGTACTGTGACCCAGCTCTGTGTACCATGCCACATGCACCCCAACTGTCTCGTATATGAGACACCTGCGGGATGATCTACGATGGCCTGCATGCGCCGGTTCATCCCCTTCCTTTCCGCGACCCTCCTCGCCGCTTGTTCCACCCCCGCCGAGGAGCCGCAGCCACCCCACTATGTCGCCCTGGGGGATTCCTATGCGGCCATGGGCTCAACCACGCTGCCGCTCGATCCGCCCAATACCTGCGTACGTGCGCAGGATTCCTACCCCGAGCTTGCAGCCAAGGAAATGGACGCGGAGCTCACCAATGTAGCCTGCCAGGGCGCTAGCACCCTCGATGTGCTTTCCTCGGCCGGCGAACACCCCGCCCAGGTCGACGCCCTGCGGGAGGACACCGACCTAGTGAGCCTGTCCATCGGCGGCAATGACGCCAGCTTCGTACGCCTTACCCAATGCGCCACGGATGATATCTGTCAGGCGGAATCCGGCCCGCAGATAGACCTGGAAATCCGCGATCTGCCCCGCCGCCTAGACAAGGTCTACGAGGAGATCCACCGCCGCTCCCCCGCTGCGAAGGTCCTAGCCACCGGCTACCTGCCATTGATTAAGCGTGGCGAGACCTGCCCCTACATTGAAAAAATCCCGGCCAGTGACCGGGAATGGTTGGCACGCTCCATCGAGCGCATCAATCAGGCGGTGCGCGAGGCCGCCGAGCGCAATGGGGCTATATACGTGCTTGCCGACGCCGCCTTAGACCACACCGCCTGCTCCCCCTCACCGTGGGTGGATTTCACGGGCCAGGAGACTAATTCCTTTCCCATGCACCCCACCCACGCGGGTCAGCGGGCTATGGCCGATGCACTACGCGCTGCCCTCTAACCCGGCGCGCGCGGCGTCGTCGGAACCAGGCACGCGCATCTCGAACTTTTCTGTGACCACGGTGTAGTCAAAGTAGCCCATGCGTGCGATGGGCTTGATCTTGAGGATGTCGAGCTTGCCTTCCTCATCGATGACAGATTCATCGATATGGATGGTTTTCACGTCCGCCACCACGAGGTCGATGCTGCCCACCTTAGAATTGCCGGGCACGCGCAGCGTGGTTTTGTACTGGCACTCGAACTTCACTGGCGATTCTTTCACCATGGGAATGTGGTGATTGTCCGCATATTCCTTGGTAACGGAAAGGCGGTCCCACTCGCTGTCGCCATAGTCAAGCACTTGGGCGGATTTATTGACTTCCTCGCGCAGATCATAGGTGGCCATATTCCACACGAACCAGCCGGTTTCCTCCGCGTTAAGCACCGTGTCCTTGCGGCGACCATCCGGGTATTGGTTGGCCGAAAACATCACCATGGGTGGATCGAAAGTGAGGTTTTGCCACTGGCTATAGGGCGCGATGTTTTCGCGGCCCTCACCATCCACGCTGGAAAGCCAGCCAATGGGGCGCGGCACTGTGCTCGCCTTAAAAGGGGAAAACGGCAAGGGGTTGGGCTCAGATTGTGGGTGCCAAGAAATGGTCGCCATATTAATCACGCAGCTTTCCAGTAGCGTTCTCGACGGCTTCAACAAGTGCGCCCTCCTTAACCAGGCGCACGGTCTCCTCGATTTCCGGCGATAGGTAGCGGTCCACACCTGGACCCTTGACGGTCTCGCGCAGCTTGGCGATGACCGCGCCGGTTCCCTTGGCTGGGGTGCCCTCGCGCATGTCGATAGCGCGGGCGGCGGTGAGGATTTCTACGGCAAGCACGCGCTGCAGGCCATCGACGGCCTTGCGTAGCTTGCGGGCGGCGGACCATCCCATGGACACATGGTCTTCCTGCATGGCCGAAGAAGGAATGGAATCGGCCGAAGATGGGTTGGCAAGGCGCTTCATTTCGCTCACGATGCCGGCTTGGGCGTACTGGGCGATCATGTGGCCGGAGTCAACACCGGGGTCGTCGGCAAGAAAGGCGTTCAGCCCCCGGTTGCGCGCCGGGTCCAGGAAGCGGTCGGTGCGACGCTCAGAAATGGAGGCCAAGTCCGCGGTGACAATTGCCAGGAAGTCAAGCGCATAGGCCACCGGCGCGCCGTGGAAGTTGCCGTTAGAGACCACGCGGCCATCCTTGGTCACCACCGGGTTGTCCACCGCGGCAGCCAGCTCGCGCTCGGCCACCTGGGCGGTGTGGGTCAACGTATCGCGGAATCCGCCAGCTACCTGAGGGGCGCAGCGCACGGAGTAGGCATCCTGCACTTGGTTCTTCTTAAACTCCTCGAGCGCGGCCTCCAAGATCTCAGAGCCTTCGGCCACCTGGAGGATATTAGCCGCAGCATCGGCCTGGCCCGGATGCGGCCGCAGCTGCTGCAGGTCATCCGCGAAGACCACGAGGGTACCCAGCAGGCCTTCCACGGTCATGGCGGTGGCAATATCGGCGGTCTTTGCGGCCGCGCGCAGGTCAGTGATGGCCAAGCAGAGCTGTCCCAGCATGCCATCGGTGCCGTTGATAAGCGCTAGGCCTTCCTTCTCGCGCAGCTGCAGCGGCTCGATGCCAGCTGCGGCCAAGGCTTCGCCCGCATCCTGCAGCTCGCCGTTCACGCGCACCTCGCCCTCTCCCAACAAGGCCAGCGCACAGTGAGCAAGCGGCGCCAAATCGCCGGAACAGCCCAGCGAGCCATACTCGCGCACCACCGGCACAATGCCGGCGTTAAGGGCCTTGGCATACGTTTCCACCACTACGGGGCGCACGCCAGTGCGGCCAGTGCACAAGGTGGACAGGCGCAGCAGCATCAGTGCGCGGATGACTTCTTCTTCCACTTCCGGGCCGGTACCCGCAGCGTGCGAACGCACCAGGGAAAGCTGCAGCTGGGCGCGCATCTCCTCTGGGATATGGCGGCGAGCGAGCGCGCCAAAGCCGGTGGAAATGCCATAGACCGGGGTGGGATCTTGTGCTAGTTCTTCCACGCGCTCGCGGGTAGCAGCCACCTCTTCTAGGGCTGCAGGCGCAATCTCCACCTGCGAGCCATAGCGGGCAACGGCAACAACATCCTCGATGCTCAGCGCGCCGACGTTTACGGTCACGGTGGTTGGGTAGGCGTTAGGCATGGCAAATACTCCTCTAAATAAGGGATCAACAATTGTGATGTGTCGCGCGACAGCCTAACGCGATGAATGTATGCTACCTCACTTTTTGCGATTGCGGTACATTTTGGCCGCGACCTTGTCCGATACCTCTAGCAAGGCCCGAATAGCGGCGTCTACCTTCACATCCGGCGTCCCAACCGGATGCGTCACCGCCACCGCCGCTGCAGGGCGGTCCAAGTGATCCAGGATGGGCGCCGCTACAGAGGCCTGACCGCGAGTAATCTCTTCGATCTCTTGATCCCACCCGCGTGCAGCCACCAAACTCAAGCGCTTTTTCAATGCAGCAAAGCCGCTACCTCCTGCGGTATCAAAGGCGGCGCGCACCTCCGCATCAGGCAAATGCGCCAGCATCACGCGCCCAGACGCCGTCTTATGTGCCTGCAGGCGCACACCCACCTCAGTGACCAAGGAGGTAGCACCCGCCGCACGCACCTCTTGCAAATACAAGATTTCCGAGCCGGCCATACGTGACAGGTGCCCCGATCCACCCACCAGCGCCGCACACTGTTCCAAATCCCGAGTGGCCATGCGCACCAAGGGCTGCTGCGTTACATAGGCCGAAGCCATGGAATACGCTGCCAGGCCCAGTCCATACGTCTTGTGCTCCGGCAAATGGGCTACAAAACCAGCATCAACCATCTCCGCCAGCAGGTGGTATGTAGACGAGCGTGGCAGGTTGAGCTCACCTTGGATGCGGGCGGCGGATATAGGGACGTCGATGGTGGACAAAAGCCTGAGGATCTCCATCGCATGACGCGCCGCTGGGACTCTGTTGGTACTCACGGAGGGCAATTTTAAGCACCACTGTGGCGCTTATCAGTGCAGCACACGGCACCAAGTCTGAAATTCCAGACAAATGAATATGTTCCACGACACACCTTGAACAAATAGAGACTTAGACTACATGAAACTTTTCATACGCTAGGAGATGCCATGTCCCAACACGGCCTTAAACACAGGCACCTGCACTTCATCGCCCTCGGATCCGCGATCGGCACCGGACTGTTTTATGGTTCAGCCGGTGCCATCCAAGCCGCTGGCCCCTCTGTCCTCGTCGTCTATCTCCTCGCCGGCGCGGTGGTGTATTTCATGCTCCGCGCCCTAGGTGAAATGGCCGTGCGCCACCCCATCACCGGCTCCTTCGCCGGCTACGCCCGCATGTTCATGGGCGGATGGGCGGGCTACATCACCGGCTGGATGTTCGCCTTTGAGATGGTCATCGTAGCGCTTGCGGACCTCACCGCCATCGGCGTTTATATGCGCTTTTGGTTCCCAGACGTCTCGCAGTGGGTTTGGGTTGCAGCCACCTTGCTCATCGTGGGCGGCGCAAACCTCGCCACTGTCAAGGCCTTCGGTGAACTAGAATTTGCCTTTACCATCATCAAGGTCGGCGCCGTACTCGCCATGATTGCCGGCGGCCTTGCGGTATTAGCCTTTGGGCTTTCTGATGCCCACACCACCGGCCCCGTCAACTTCGTCAACGACGGTGGCTTCTTCCCCAACGGACCCACGGGCATGATCGCTTCTTTCATCCTCGTTCTCTTTGCCTTTGGCGGCACCGAAATCATCGGTGTTGCCGGCAGCGCCGCCCAGCACCCAGAAAAATCCGTACCCAAAGCAATCAATACGGTGCCCATGCGCATCCTGCTTTTCTATGTCCTTGCCATCGCCGTCATTCTCATGATCACGCCATGGCGCGAGATTACCGGCGAGCAGTCCCCCTTCGTCCAAATCTTTAATACCCTTGGCGTTTCCTGGGCCGCAGGTTTGCTCAACTTCGTGGTCATTACCGCAGCTTTATCGGCCATCAACGCCGACCTCTTCGGTGCAGGACGCGTCATCACTGGCCTTGCCCACCAAAAGCACGCCCCTAAGTTCATGTCCAAGGTAGTGCGTGGCGTACCCGTAATGACCACCATCATCCTCATCGCCACCATGATCATTGGCACCATACTCAATGCCCTCCTGCCGGAAAATATCTTCGAGGTCATCGCCTCGCTAGCTACCTTCGCCACCGTGTTTGTATGGCTCATGATTCTGCTGGCTCACCTGTACTCTCGGCGCGGAATGAGCACACAAGACGTAGCGAACCTCAAATACAAAGTTCCCTTCTGGCCCTATGGTCAGTACCTGTCCATCGCATTTATCCTCATGACCTTCGGCATCATGGTCTGGCAAGAGGAATACCGCATTTCCCTCGTTGTGGGTGTGGCCTTCATTGCCATTATGACGGCGGTTTATTTCCTCACCAACCGGCACGAGGTAACACATGAGAATGAACCCACCGAAGAGCCAGAAGAACTCGTCGTTTCCGCCTAACATCGAAAACCATGAACACTGAAAAAGCTGAACTTTTCACCCCCGCCCCCGAATGGTCCGGCCGCTCCGATGGCCCTGGCCCAGAGCATGCCCGTTGGCATAGCGTTATCAATCAGTCCACCGAATCCCCCGCCCCAGTAACCCTCCTGGGGTTTGCCTCCGATGAGGGCGTGCTGCGCAACGGCGGCCGCCAGGGTGCAGCCGCAGGCCCAGCCGCGCTGCGTTCCGCGCTTGGCTCCTTGGCGGTGCACCATGAGCATGCGCTTGCCGACGCCGGCACGATCACCACCCAAGCCGACGACCTCGACGGCGCCCACGATGCCCTATCCGACAAGGTGCAAGAGCTCGTCGAGGCCGGCACCCTCCCCATCATCCTGGGCGGCGGACACGAGACTGCCTTTGGCTCCCACCGTGGCCTCTACCGCGCGGTAGGCGCCACCAAGATCATCAACCTGGATGCTCACTTCGATCTGCGCCGCGCGGACCAAGCCACCTCCGGCACCCCGTTCAAGCAGATTTCGGAGCTTTCCGACGACTTCGACTACACCGTGTTGGGAATCTCCCGCCCCAATAACACCGCAGTGCTTTTCGACGAGGCAGAGAGCCTGAACGTCGCCATCACCCTGGACGAGGAACTAGTCAATCTCACCCCAGCCGAGTGCGCTGAGCTAGCCGCCAAGGCTACCGAGGGCAAGGACAAGGTCCACTTGTCCATCGACCTCGATGTCCTACCGGCTTCTACCGCGCCGGGCGTATCCGCCCCAGCCTCCCTCGGCGTTTCCTATGAACGCATCCGCGCCATGGCCGTAGCTATTGCACGAACGGGCAAGCTGGCCCTGGTGGACGTCGTCGAGCTCAACCCCACCTTCGACATAGATAACCGCACCGCCAAAGCGGCGGCGCGGCTTATCGATGACATCGTCACGGCCCACATCGAGGCCTAGCTCTTAAATCAAAACAGCAGGTGAGCAATCGGCGTGGCGATAAGAATGGTCAGCGCCACGCGCTCGAACCAAATGATGACCAGGTGACTCAGCTTCACCGGAATCTTGGTAGCCAGGATGCAGGGCACCAGCGCGGAGAAGAAAATAATGGCAGAAACTGCCACCACGCCGATGACGAACTTGAGCACCATGCTGTCGCTGCCTGCCACTGCGGTGGCGGGCAGGAACATCTCCGCAATTCCCATGGCCGCACCCTTGCCGGCTTGTACCGGCTCCGGCAGCTGCACTACCCACGCAAATGGGTAGAACAGGTAGCCAATCCACTCAAAGATGGGTGTAAAGCGCGCCAGCAAAAGGCCGATGAGGCCCACCGACATAATGGAAGGCACAATGGCCGCCGCCATGCGTACACCATCGCGCAAGTTCTCCCAGATGGATTCCCACAACGACGGCGCGCGCTGTAGCGCCAGCATCGCCTCGCGCCACGCGTTTTTGATTCGCGAGCCTTCTACCGGCTTTTCCGGATCTGGGTGCGCATCCGCAAAATACTCGTCCGGAATGGTCCGCAGCGGCGGAATACGCACGGTAATGGCGGTAACCACAAAAGTCACGATGAGCGTGACAATGAAGTAGGTGCCCCAGATTTTCATCAGGTCAAGCTGCTTGGCGACGATGACCATGAAGGCCGCAGAGACCGTCGAAAAGCCGGTGGCAATAATCGCTGCCTCGCGCCCGGTATAGCCGCCCTTTTGATAGACGCGGTCCGTGACCAAGATTCCCAGTGAATACGAGCCTACAAACGAGGCCACCGCGTCAATTGCTGAGCGCCCCGGAGTCTTCCACAGTGGCCGCATGATGGGCTGCATGAGCACGCCGACAAATTCCAGCAAACCAAAGCCAATGAGAAACGCGAGGAAAGCACCACCAATAGGCACGATAAGGCCTACCGGAATGGCAATGGAGTTCCACAAGAATGGCACTAGGTCCTCGTCACCGAGCACCCACGGCAGCGCGTCGATGACCATCAGGAACGAAACCACCGCACCCACAATATTGAGCACCGCAAAGACTGCCTGCAGCACGCTTTCTTTAAACGCGCCGGTAGTAAAACTGCGCACCGTCCCGTACACGGCCAAGGCAAAGATAATCCACGGCACCGCCGCAGGAATCCCCTCACGCACCATCGTGACCATGTGGTCCAAAGGAATGGAGCGCTTATCCTGATACGTCACCGGCAGGAAGAATACGAACGCGCCAATCGCGCTATATAAAAAGAGTTTCCACCGTCCCCCAGGCTGCGGGATTTCCCCGTCATGGCTCTGGATGGAGGAGTAAACCGATTCGGTAGAAGTCACAGTAAAACCGTCCCCTCAAGCTTGCCTACAAAAATCAAGCCCGCGTGACAGCCTTACGCGAACATTGGGGACATGTTATCTAAGTAACAGCTCACTGTCTAGACGTTTTCGAGGTCCAAGGCACAATAGAGTCATGTCTAAACCCATTCGCGTCGTCGGCGCTGTCTTCCATGACGGCCAGCGCTTCCTCGCCTGCCGAAAGAAACCGGGCAAGCCATTAGAAGGCCACTGGGAATTCCCAGGTGGAAAAGTCGAGCCTGGTGAAACGCCTCAGCAAGCCCTAGCTCGAGAAATACACGAAGAGCTCAACCTCAAAGCCGAGGTGGGAGCTAAGGTCGCGACAACAACCTACGAGTACGAATTCGCCACTATTGAGCTAACGACTTTCTATTGCACGCTTATTGACGGCGACCTCCGCCTGACCGACCATGACGCTACACAATGGGTTACCCCCGCAGAGGCCACCAGTTTGAACTGGGCTCCCGCTGATATTCCAGCGGTAGAAGCATTAGCTTCTACTCACAACTAGGGAACGAAAGATTCTTTTTCATAGTGTCCTTTCGCCAGCATTCGGCGGATATCCTCCGCTAAACGCAACACCAGCGGGAGAACATTTAGTCACTAATCCTCTCTTATGCCAATTTAGGATGCCCAGCCTTTAGAATTTGGTCATTATGAGCATCAATCCCGATTCCTCCCTACCTTTCGGTGTATACGAAACCCCCATTACGACCCGTATTCGCGAGCGAATGGAGGAAACGCTAAACCAACACCCTGCTGCAGGATTCGGTATCGGGCGAAGCTCCGATGAGGAAGCTCAGGGCCGCTATACTTCGGCGGTTTCTCAACACATCGGCTCACTCTTAGAGCACCGTCTCCGCGGTTTGAAGTCGCCCGAGGACCGCGTTGCCCTCATCAACGCCATTGCGCTTCTGCTGGGCGATGATGAAGGAATCGATTCCGAGGAGCTCCTCTATGCTGTGTACAACTCCGGATTAGCGGATCCTCCCCTCCTTCCTGACGTTTCACTCACCAAGAGCGCACTATTTACCAATGCCCGGGGAGAATCTAGTTTAACCAGCGAGATCGAAAGAGAAATTAAAACGGCCGATTCGGTAGACCTGCTGTGCGCTTTCATCAAGAATTCCGGCATTAGCGTCCTCGATAGACAGCTGGAGTATCTTCGCGATAACAAAATCCCATTCCGCCTTCTTACTTCTACGTACTGCGGTGCGTCTGACGCAGCCGCGCTCAAGCGATTGGTCGAGAAGTATCAGGCAGACGTGAAAATTTGCTATGAACACAAATCCACTCGCCTTCATGCCAAGGCTTGGCTGTTCCGCCGAAAGTCCGGTTTCGACACTGCATTTATTGGTAGTTCTAACCTGTCAAGGTCCGCTCTTGTCGATGGTTGGGAATGGAATGTCCGCGGCTCTAACACCGCAACACCGGAAGTGATTGATAAATTCATCAAGACTTTCGATAGTTACTGGCACGACAGCCACTTTAAAACCTTCGTCCCAAATAGTGACATGGAGCGTCTCGAGCGGTCTCTGCGCATAGCCAGAGGCGGTGAATCGTCCGGAGCACTTCGCCAATTGGAGCTTTCTGGCCTAGAGGTAACGCCTTACCCATACCAGGAAGAAATGCTCGAGGCTTTGCGGTCAGAGCGGGAGATAAAGGATCGACATCGAAACCTTCTGGTAGCTGCGACAGGAACTGGAAAGACCGTAGTTGCTGCACTGGATTATCGAAATCTTTGCGAACAATGGAAACGACGTCCCCGATTGCTCTTCGTGGCTCACCGGAAGGAAATTCTTCACCAAGCCCGACGGACATTCCGGGAAGTTCTCAAAGACGCAGACTTTGGCGAGCTGCTTGTCGACGGCGCCGAGCCGCACCGTTGGGATTTTGTCTTTGCCAGCGTGCAATCCCTGAGTGCTTCCCGTCTAGAAAAGCTAGATCCCAAACGCTTTGATGTCGTAATAATCGACGAGTTTCATCACGCACAAGCTCCCACCTATAACGCGCTTTTAGACCACTTCCAACCACGAGAGCTCTTAGGTTTAACAGCTACGCCGGAACGTGGTGATGGCGAAAATGTTCAAAGGTACTTTGACTATCGCGTAGCCCATGAACTGCGTTTGTGGGATGCTTTGCGTTTGCAGCTGTTAGTTCCCATGCATTACTACGGGATCGCTGATGGGACGGACCTTTCTTC
Organism: Corynebacterium sp. KPL4035; assembly: GCF_037908325.1. NCBI lineage: Bacteria > Bacillati > Actinomycetota > Actinomycetes > Mycobacteriales > Corynebacteriaceae > Corynebacterium > Corynebacterium sp. KPL4035. Next base: position 56,373 of record NZ_JBBMGF010000011.1, read on the forward strand.
GTTGACCTGGATCCGAGGCAAGAAAGACTATAACTCCAGAGAGCTCTCCGAGTTCTACATCAAAGCAGGAGAAAAGCGCACCCGCTTCATTATTAACGAGCTGAACCGGCGCATTTTCGATCTCTCGGAGATGAAAGCCATCGGTTTTTGCGTCACTATCGCTCACGCAAAATATATGGCAACGCAATTCCAACAATTTGGAATCCCAGCGCGCGCTGTAACGAACGAACTCTCCGCCGCCGAGCGGGCCCAGGCCATTAGAGATCTGGAGGCGGGTGAGGTCAAAGTTCTGTTTTCTGTAGATATATTTAACGAGGGCGTAGACATTCCTGCTGTTAACACCCTACTTTTGCTCCGCCCGACGCAAAGCCCCGTGGTCTTTCTGCAACAACTAGGTCGCGGTCTCCGTCTATCTCCAGGTAAAGACTCCTGTGTCATTTTCGATTTCATTGGCCAGCAGCATGCGGATTTTGATTTCGAGCGAAAGTTCCATGCCCTAACACGGAAACGGGGCAAGCGCTTAACCGAAGAAATTGAACAGGGATTTCCCACAACTCCGCCGGGGTCACATATTCAGCTAGACCAAACGACAACCGAGCAGGTTCTTCGCAATGTCAAGAAGATCTCACGAAATTCACTACGCAAAGTACGTGCATTACTTTCTGAAATTCGAACTACAGATCTTAAAGAGTTCCTTGAGGAATCAAATCTCCAGCTAGAAGATATCTATCGCCCCTCAAAATATTCGTGGACGCGGCTTCTTCGAGAAGAAGGCCTTATTCAGCAGAACGCCAATGAGACTGAAACATTTCTGCTCAATCGGATTCGGGTTTTCCTGCACGTCAACGATCCGCACCGAGTCGACGCCTATCTGCGCATCCTTTCCACCCCAGATCTCCACTACGCCGACATGGTCCAATCCGATCAAGCCTTCACCCGAATGCTCGTCCTCGGGTTCTGGGCGAACTCAAATTCTCCGCATCCCGGTTCCTATGACAAGGCTCTGACAATTTTGCGCCAGCACCCGCAGGTCGCTTGGGAATTGCAACAGGTTATGCAACTGTCCAGTGACTCCTCTCGCATCATTCCGCAGCATAGCGAGACGTCTGTGTTGGAAACGCACGCGGATTATTCATTGGCCGAACTAATTGGCGCTTTTGGAGACTAGGAGCCTTGCACAACTTGTAAACCTTCCCCGCGAGGGCGTGAAATACTTCCCGGATATCAATACGGACCTGTTCTTGGTGACGTTTCAAAAAGACGAACAGGTAAGTGCCTCTACGAATTACCGAGACTATCCAATTTCACCCGATCTATTGCACTGGGAATCTCAATCAACAACGACGCTGAAGTCGAAGGCGGCTAAACGCTACATCGGCCATCAGAATCGTGATGGCAAGATTCTCATAGCCTCGCGCTTTAATAAGAAAAACGAAGTCGGTACAGCGAGCGCCTATACCTATTTAGGCGCTGTGGATTATGTGTCACACCATGGAGAAAAGCCGATCCAATTCGAATGGAAGCTCCAGCGAGCAATGCCCAAGGCGCTCTACGCTGCCGGAAGAACGGTGGCATAGACGGCCGATCGAAAACTGAAATCTGCGTTTTCCTGATAGAAAAGCACCACCTTCCCTATAGTGATTCGAAACACAACTGATCGAGAGGGTGCCATGAGTCATACCCACGAATCAAATTCTGCCCGGCCTGCAGGCAGCAGGAACGACGCAGAAACAACCGCCCAGGCCAGAGTAAAATGGACCTTAGTCGGTCCGGGATTAGTGGCCGCAGCGACGGGTGTCGGTGCGGCCGACCTGGTGGCCACGATGATCGCCGGCCAGCGCTTTGGCTACGCGCTCCTGTGGGCGGTCATCATCGGCACGATTATGAAGATTGTACTGGTCGAAGGTGTCGGACGGTACAGCCTCGCCACCGGAAACACGATGTTCCATGGTTGGCGTGAGCTGGGGCGTTGGACTGCTTGGTACTTTGCCCCTTATATCGCTATCTGGGGACTCGTATACGGCGCCGCCGCAATGTCCGGCACGGGACTGGCCCTCAGCGCTCTTTTCCCGAACACCAGTCTCGAAATGTGGGCAATTATCACCGGCATTTCCTGTTTTGTCCTGACTTGGCTTGGCCAATATCAGCTTTTTGAAAAACTTTCAGCCATCTTGGTCGGGATTATGTTTGTCACTGTAGTCGGCATCGCCGCCATTACTGCCCCTAACCTTCCCGAAATCATCGGTGGCTTAGTGCCACAAATTCCGGATGGGTCCTTTGTCTATGTACTATCCATCGCTGGCGGAGTGGGTGGCACTATTACGCTAGCGGCCTACGGCTACTGGCTGCGGGAAAAGGAATGGTACACGCCGAAATGGATGAAGGTTATGCGTATGGACAATTCGGTAGCTTACGCAGTCACCGGAATCTTCGTTCTGGCTACACTCGTTCTGGGCGCCGAGCTTCTTTACAGCGCCAACGTCGCCGTATCCGATAACGATCAGGGCCTCGTTGATATGGCGGATGTACTTGAGGACCGCTACGGAACCTTCATCTCCAAAACGTTCATCATCGGATTTTTCTCTGCCGCATTCTCCTCTTGCCTTGGTGTTTGGAACGGCGTGTCCCTCATGTTCGCCGACTATATTGGCCACCTCAAAAAGATTCCGCAAGGCGATCCGAGGACAAGTACCGGTGGAAAGTATTACCGCGCTTATCTCATCTGGCTAACCTTTCCACCAATGTTGTTGCTTCTCCTTGGAAAGCCAACTGGACTCATCATCGCTTATGGAGTCCTCGGCTCACTTTTCATGCCCTTTTTAGGCCTGACCCTCCTGGTATTGCTGAATACCAGACACACGCCAAAGAAATGGAGAAATGGCTGGTTCGTCAACACCTTGATGGCGATTATCTCCGTCGCCTTCGTTTATCTATGTGTCTCCCAATTGGCTGAACTTTTCTAGCCCAACTCCAAATGCTTAGTTCTCCTGCGGCACCCGCTTCGGCTTATTCCCTACCTCAGCGTGCGGATCGCGGCCGAATGCCCAGGCAATGATGCCAATGAAGGCGATGGCGCCGCAGACGGTGAAGGCGAGGGGGAAGCCGGAGGCGTCGGCAAGCAGGCCAATGAGCATGGGGCCTAAGATTTGGCCGAAGTCTCCGGCCATCTGGAAGGTGGATAGTACCTTGCCGCCGGAGCGCTGATTGCCCACGATGTCTCCCACTGCGGCCTGCTGGGAGGGGTTAATGAGCCCGGAGGATGCGCCGGCGAAGGCGGACACGAGCAGGAGGAACCAGACGCTGATAGCCATGCCCATGAGCACCATAAAAATGGCGGAACCGACCAGGCCGATGAGGATGAGTGGCTTGCGGCCATGGATATCGGACCACCTGCCCGAAAATTGCAAGACGATGGCGTTCCCAGCGGCAAAGACTGCTAGCGCAAGACCGGATGCCGCGGCGCCATTGTGGAAGATAGAGGCGGCAAAAAGAGGCAGGACGGATACGCGTACGCCCATATTGATCCAGCCATGCGCAAAGTTGGAAGTTAACACCGCACGATAGGCGGTATCGCCCCAGGCTTCCCGCAGGCGCATGGGCGGCAGTTTATCCTTATTGGCCTGTTTGTGGTTGACGCGAGGCATTTGCCACCAGACAACGAATGCGGCGAGCGCAACACCCACGCCGTAGATGAAAAATGGCCAACGAAAGCCCAGGAAGGACAGGCTGGCGCCAAGAACCGGGCCAGCAACATTACCTAGCAGGAAGGCCGTGGCATAGGTGGCAGAACACTTGCCGCGAATCGACGGCGGGGACATGCGCACAATAAGACCCATGGCCGAGACTGTGAACATGGTCGAACCAATGCCGGCAAGCGCACGCAGGGCCACGATATGCCAGTAGCTTTGGGCAATGGAAACGAGTCCTGTGGTTACCGCGACTGTCATGAGCCCGATGAGGTAGACACGGCGTGAGCCGACGCGATCCACCAAGGAGCCAGACATCGGCGCGAAAAGGAGGCGGGAGGCGGCGAAGATGGAAACCACCAAGCCCGCGGCGGCCATAGAGACATCGAAGCTCACCACAAACTGCGGCAAGAGCGGAGCGATGAGACCGTATCCCAACGCGATGATGAATGCGGCGGTGACCATAACCCAGATCTCGCGTGGAATGTGCGGTTTTTGTTCTGGGCTTATTTCCCCACTCTGCGTATTCATCATATCGGCTGCAACTCTAATCCTTCAGTTACGGGAAAGCCATTTTCGATCGCCCGTCGCACGTGCGTTCTAATGATGCAGGCTTGTGTCCGCACGGGACCCTAAGGTGATGGCCATGTACAAAGCACAAAAGAACCTTCCCCAGTCCACCCCGATGTTCCTCCCACGTTCCGCTAGCGAGATTGCCGCGGACCTGCTTTACCACGAATACGACACCATCGAGTCCATTACCGCTATCCTGCACCACCCACGTTCCCTGGCCCGCCCTACTCCCACCTGGCGCCCACCACTCAAGCAGCTGCCGACGGCCGCGGGTGGACCGGGCGGAGACTACTGCATGAGCATTACCCGCCACCGCGTGGGTTCACGCGTAAAGGCCCGAGTGCGCGGCTTTGGGCAAGACCGCATTCCCGCATACCTCATCACCATCCGCATAACCGAGAACTTTGGCCAAACGGTGGAACCTGCCGTGGCCGAAGGCTGGGTACGCACGCTTGTGCCGGCGGAGATGGTGGATGCTGTTCACGAGGTCTCTCGCGGCCCCAATGCCACCTATGTGTGGCTAGTGGATAGCTCTTATCAGCCGGTCCGCTCCCCCGAGTCGCTATTCGTCGGCTTGACCCAAGCCGCCTAAGCGGTCGCGGGCTGTTCTGTTTGTTTCCCCGGCACATCCGGTGTTGCATGCGGGTCAGGCGCGTAAAGGATCTTTCTCAAGACCTCGCGATTGAAGGTCACTGTGTAGTGTCGGGCGATTGCCTTGGGCATAAAACGCAGGATCGCGCAGGCGATGAGAACGGTAAAGACCTTGTCCAAGATGACAGAGGTAAGGCCTTGCAGGATGATGGCCAGGCGCTCATCTTGAAAGATCAGCTCATAGAACTTGGTAAGGTTTTGCGGTTCCTGGCGTGGACGCCCGCTGAACGAAAAGATCAGGACATATACGCTCATCACGCCGGAGCCGATGCCCATACCGAGGCCGGAAAAAATGATCGACGAGAGCCTATTAAATACCCCGCGGCGAGCCATCAAACCCACGGCGGCGCCGATAAAGATGCCCACAGGAGCAAAGGCGAGATCATAGGCAAAGTACACTCCTCCCAACACCGTGGTGGTCAAGCCCGTGGCCATGCCCAGCACAGGACCGGCGATGATTGCCACGATGGAGGTGCCCACGGCATCGAAGAACAACGGGACTTGCGAGCGCACCGTCAACGAGCCCAGCAATAAATTTATCGAGGCGCCGAAGATGGGATACAAGAGGATGCAATTGGGCACCAACCCATACTGCGAGGTGTATAACAGCACCGCAGCCACCAAGAGCAGCACCCAGACGCTGGCGGTCAGATAAGACTCAAAAGTCACGGTCACCGTGGAGTACACGCCAAGGACGGTGCAAAACCACGCAGCAAACGAGAGTGCTACGGCGACAACGACAAGAACGTATCGCCACGTAGTATCGCGGTTCACTGCCATGGTTTTCTACTCCTCATAAGGTTTGGCCTGGGGCGGATTTTCAGTCCCAGGCCGGGAACCTTCTAAAGCCTAGTTGTCGGCGCGTGAAAGTAGCAAGACAATAAGGAATATATAATCTATACCCCTACCTGCAATGATGCTTTGAAAAAGAGAAAGGCCCAGCCCCACCGCAAGAAGACGGTGAGCTGGGCTATGGGAGGCAGGGTTTACTTTTCTTCAGCTGCTTCGGCCTCGGATTCATCGTCCACGTCGGCATCATCGTTGTCGAAGTAGTCCTCCTCTTCGTCCCCGTCATCCTCACCGAAGATGTCGTAGACGTCCGGTTCTTCATAGTCTTCATCATCGAAGGATACGAGCTGCGCTTCCCAGTCTAGGGCTTGCTCAGAGACAAGCCCCAGGACGTCGAAGAGGCGATCGAAATCGGTATAGGTACCAAGCTCGAGGGCCTCGGCAGGAACCTCCACGATGGGGACATCATCAAAGTCGGCGTTATCAAAGAGGGCGAGGCGGTCGGCCTCATCGAGATCCTCATCCTCTTCATCAACTTCCCAGGCGAGGGTGACGGCCTCATCTTCCATGTCATCTAGATCGTCTTCGTCGAAGTCGAAAGCGAGGAAGCGGACGATGGCAGAAGGGACACCGTCAATGGTTTCCACAAGCACGCGCAGCTCCGAGTCATTGGCCACTTCAGCCACGACAAGGTGGGGGTTGAGCTCATCTTGGGAAAATTCTAGTTCCGCGATGCGCTCATCGGTGCCCTCCAGCAGGTCGCGCAGGACGGTGACCACTTGGTCGGTAGCGATATGGCGAGAAACCGCCTCCACGGCGTCATCTACAGAGAAGGCGACGGAGACCAAGACCGCCTCAAATTCTTCATCGTCTTCATCAACGTCTGCCGCAGCGATATAGACATTTGCTGCAGGCAGGAGCGGATCGATTTCAATAAATTGGATTTCCAGATCAGAGGTGATCGGAACGAACATGACGTCATCATTGACGCGGGACTCGATGCCCTCGGCATCCAATGCAGAAGCAATATCTTCGAAAAAGCTCATGGTGGTTTAAAATCCATCCTTCGGAAGCAGAGGTCCCCACGGTAGGCAAGCCGCCGCCCGCGGTCACTGTGGAGTCTACCGCTATTCCCACCCGGATGGTTGGAAGCCCAAAGATTTCACCAGCTCTGGGCGCCCACTTCCCCACTCCAACATGTGGTATCCCTCCCACGCTTGCCGCTTGAGCTCGTGCGGGGCGTTTTCAATATAGGCCTCGGCATCAAAGATCATGGTGGCCCGCTGCTTGAGCCCGTAGCGCGGCCAGCTCATCTTCGGGCGGCCACCGTGGATAAAGGCGGACCAGTGCTGCTGCATGGTGGCGGTAAGTTCTTCCATCTCCGCGCGCGAGCCCCAATTAGTAAGGAAGGACGCGCGCGAAGAATGTGGGTCACCAAAGATGTTGCCCAGCTCCATCGAGTGCATGGCGCCTAGGCCCAACCACTTGAGTACGGCAGAGGCGAAGTCGAAGCGGTACATCCACGTTGGTGCCACCTGCGCGTGGGCGGCGGCGATGCGGGTGGAGGGTGCCCAAAAGAGGGCGTCGGCAAGCAGGTGCGCAAAGTCCTCGCGGGCCACTGCGCCGTCATAAGCGGCAACCACCTCAGGGGCATGCTGGGGATCGAAGGAGGCCAATAGGCGCAGGGCGGCGCGCTCACGGGAGCTTTGGCGCTGGAAGAGGAATTTGCCAAAGCTAGCCTCGTCCGAGTTCGTACCGATGAGCAGCGGAACTTGATGCTGGTGGCCGTTTTCAAAGGCGGCAATGGGGTGTTCTGGAATAAGCTCCTCATCCACCGTGGGCGCATAGCAAGAATTAAGGTGAATGAGCTCGCCAGCCCGCCACATCATGGACTGGCCGGAGCGCACCAAATCAGCAAAGTTTTCCTGCCGCAGATCCTCTACCGAGGTGCGGCGTGGCAAGGCCAACCGGTGAACCAGCTCGCGCGCCCACAAGGTGGATTGAGCCCGGGAGTGAATCATGGCGATCGGCGGGGACTGGGCGATGGCGCGATGGAATAGGCCCTCCGCGGGCGGGCTTGTCATCAAGGTCAATACGGCCGCACCGCCGGCAGACTCGCCCATGAGGGTGACAGAGTCAGGGTCACCGCCAAAGGCGGCGATATTATCGCGCACCCACTGCAATGCCAAGATCTGGTCAGCCACCGCTGGGTTGGCACTGCAGTCGCCGCCTAGGCTACGCAGATCCAAATAGCCCAAAGAGTTAAGGCGGAAATTGATGGATACGTAGACCACGTCCATGCGGGTGGCTAGCTCGAAACCACGAAGCATGAGCATATGAGACGAACCCATAATGAAGCTGCCGCCGTGTAAATAGACCACCACAGGAAGCTTCTCCTCGGTGCGCGGGCGCACAATATCTAGGTGCAGGCAATCCTCAGATCCAATAATTCGGTCGGTCCAGGAATACGTGGGCTGCGGGGCCGGCGGGCCGAATTGACTGCAATCGCGCACGCCCTCCCACGCCGGCGCGGGCTGCGGGGCGCGGAAGCGATTGTCCCCAGCGGTGGTATCTCCAAACGGGATACCGCGCCACGTCAACACCGGCCCGGCGCTAATGGGGCGATCGGGGCGCAGGTCCTCTTCAATAACACCGCGCACCCAACCAGAGGTGGTGCGCACCGTAAGCTCATCTGCCAGGGCGTTTCGAGCTTCCTCGTAGGCGCGGCGGGCGCGTTCGTGCGCCTGCTCCGCCTTCAGCCGCGCCGCCGCGGAGGACTCCTCCGGGAAGACATCCCCGGAATCGCGGTAATTCTCGTGCGGCCTAACCATGTCCACTAGCTTAGGTGGCCTACACGCCCAAGGCGATCTGATTGCGGCGCGGCGGCACATTAATACGGCCTTTACTATGCTGGGCACGGATAAGTTTTAGCGAAAGAGAAGGACACATGGGTTTATTCACTAAAGATAAGAAGGACAACTCCACCGAGGTGGATACCGTCGATACCTATGACATCGATCCGGAGGACAGCAACCGCTTTACCTCTGCCCTGCTCAACTCTTTGGACCGCGCGGTATCGATACAATCTGGCGTCATCATCAAGTATGTCGAGAGCCTGAAAAAGCGCAATAAGGGCGCAAACCCACAGAAGCTGCAGGAGCTCATTGACAAGCACTTCCTTAATATCACCTCCGGTACCGGTGCGGCCGCAGGTGCATCCGCCGCCATCCCGGGTGTTGGTTTGGTAACCGGCGCTGCCACCATCGCTGGCGAGTCCGTGGTTTTCTTAGAGGCCGCAGCTTGGTACATCTTGGCTTCTGCCTACCTGCGTGGCGATGACATCAAGTCCCCCGAGCGCCGCCGCGCCCTTGTACTCGTCGTGCTCACCGGCTCGAAGGGGTCCGCTTTGGTCGATACGTTTGTCGGGGACCTCAATAGCGTTGCCGGTATGCGCTCGGCCGCTAGCCTGTCCCGATTCTCCGGCCCCACTCTATCTGGCATCAACGGCCGCCTGACCAAGCTTTTTACCAAACAAGTCACCAAACGCCTCAAGTGGGCGTGGGTAAGCAAACTGATGCCCATGGGCATTGGCGCGGTATTAGGCACCACCGCCAATCGCAAGCTGGCCAAGCAGGTCATCGAGCACGCCGGCGAGCAGCTTTCGCCCCTTACCTAAGGCTAGGGGTAGCCAGAAACCGGAAAGTGGGGCTATTGATACCCCTAACATAGTGAGTTTAGGGGTATGCCCCGTATCATGTAGGCAGACTCTTTGGCGGGTGACGTATGCGCTCGTACAAAGGCCGCACTAAAGTCGAATAAACGACCATTTTAAAGCAGAGAAATGAGGCGAATACCTGCCGTGAGCACATCGAATATCTTCGGCCCCAATGCGTGGCTGATAGACGAGCAGTTCCAGCAGTACTCCAAGGACCCGAGCTCCGTAGATAAGGAGTGGCGCGACTACTTCGAGGCAAACGGCGCGCCTAAGTCTAAGGCCCCAGCCAAGGAGGCCGCGAAGCCGTCTAAGCCAGCCGCGAAGAAGACTGAGGGTACTACTACCGCCCGCAAGCAGGAGGTCCGCGAGACCAACGTGGATAAGTCCGTGTCCAAGGCACAGGAGAAGTCCGCTAAGGCACAGCAGTCCGTAAAGAAGTCTGAGTCCCCGCTGGACCATATTGCGGACTACAAGGGCGGCGAAGAGCGCCAGCTCAAGGGCATGTTCAAGGCCATTGCTAAGAACATGGAAGAATCCCTGGAAATTCCTACCGCTACCACCGTGCGCGATATGCCGGTCAAGCTCATGTGGGAAAACCGCTCCATGATCAATGACCACCTCAAGCGCACCCGCGGTGGCAAGATCTCCTTTACCCACATCATCGGCTATGCCATGGTCAAGGCCGTGCAGCTGCACCCAGATATGAACGTGCGCTACGAGCTCAAGGATGGCAAGCCTTATGTCATCCAGCCCGAGCACATCAACCTGGGCCTAGCCATTGACCTCCCGCAGAAGGATGGCTCCCGCGCGCTGGTCGTTGCCGCCATTAAGGAGTGCGAGACCAAGTCCTTCTCCGAGTTTGTTGCGGCATATGAGGACATTGTTACCCGTTCCCGCAAGAACAAGCTCACCATGGATGACTTCTCTGGTGTGACCATTAACCTCACCAACCCGGGCGGCATCGGCACCCGCCACTCCATCGCCCGCCTGACTAAGGGCGCGGGCTCCATCATCGGCGTGGGCTCTATGGATTACCCGGCCGAGTTCGCTGGCGCTTCCGCAGATCGCTTGGCTGACCTAGGCGTAGGCCGCCTGGTTACCTTGACCTCCACCTATGACCACCGCGTTATCCAGGGTGCAGAGTCCGGTGAATTCTTGCGCACCATTGGCCAGCTGCTTGTCGACGGCGCGTTCTGGGACGACCTCTTCTCCTCCATGGGCGTGCCTTATGAGCCATTCCGTTGGGCACAGGACGTGCCGAACTCCGGCGTGGACAAGAACACCCGCGTCATGCAGCTCATCGAGTCCTACCGCTCCCGCGGCCACCTGCTGGCCGATACCAACCCGCTGGGCTGGGTACAGCCGGGCCTGCCTAACCCGGATCACCGCGACCTCGACATTGCGACCCACGGCCTCACTATTTGGGATCTGGACCGCACCTTCAACGTCGGTGGCTTTGGCGGCAAGGAGCAGATGACTCTGCGCGAGGTGCTGTCTCGCCTGCGCGCCGCCTATACCTTGAAGGTCGGCTCCGAGTACACCCACATCCTGGACCGCGATGAGCGCGGCTGGCTGCAGGACCGCCTCGAGGCGGGAATGCCGAAGCCCACCAATGCGGAGCAAAAGTACATCCTGCAGAAGGTCAATGCCGCCGAGGCATTCGAGAACTTCCTGCAGACCAAGTATGTGGGCCAGAAGCGCTTCTCCCTCGAGGGCGCTGAGACCCTCATTCCGCTGCTGGATTCCATCATTGATACCGCCGCCGGCCAGGATCTGGACGAGGTCGTCATCGGTATGCCGCACCGCGGCCGCCTGAACGTTCTCTTCAATATCGTGGGTAAGCCGCTGGCCGATATCTTCGACGAGTTCGACGGCAACTACAAGGGCGGCCAGCTCGGCGGCTCCGGTGACGTTAAGTACCACTTGGGTTCTGAGGGCCACCACCTCCAGATGTTCGGCGATGGCGAAATCAAGGTCACCCTTGCTGCCAACCCGTCCCACCTCGAGGCCGTGGACCCAGTCATGGAAGGCATCGCGCGCGCTAAGCAGGACATTTTGGACAAGGGCCCAGAGGGCCACACCGTTGTTCCGGTCATGCTCCACGGCGATGCATCCTTCACCGGCCTGGGCATCGTCCAGGAGACCATCAACCTGTCCCAGCTGCGCGGTTATACCAACGGCGGCACCGTCCACATCGTAGTTAATAACCAGGTGGGCTTCACCACTACCCCGGATTCCGGCCGTTCCACCCACTACGCCACCGACTTGGCCAAGGGCTTCGACTGCCCGGTCTTCCATGTCAATGGCGACGACCCAGAGGCTGTTGTTTGGGTGGGCCAGATGGCTGCCGAGTACCGCCGCCAGTTTGGCAAGGATGTCTTCATCGACCTCATGGTCTACCGCCTGCGCGGTCACAATGAGGCCGATGACCCATCGATGACTCAGCCAGAGCTTTACTCTGTCATCGACGAGCACAAGGCAGTGCGCGAGCACTACACCAACGACCTCATCGGCCGTGGTGACCTCTCCGCCGAAGACGCCGAAGCAGCCGCACGCGACTTCCATGACCAGATGGAGTCCGTCTTTGCCGAGCACAAGGAAGCTGGCAAGGCTCGCCCGAAGGAGCAGACTGGCATCACCTCCTCCCAGGAGCTCACCCGCGGCCTGGATACCTCCATCACCGCCGAGGAACTCGCCGAGCTGGGTGCCGCCTATGGCAACCCACCAGAGGATTTCGAGTACCACAAGCGCGTGGGCAAGGTAGCCAAGGATCGCGAGAAGTCCTCTCGTGAGGGCGGCATCGACTGGGGTTGGGGCGAACTCATCGCCTTCGGTTCCTTGGCCGGCGAGGGCAAGGTCGTCCGCCTGGCTGGTGAGGATTCCCGCCGCGGTACCTTCACCCAGCGCCACGCCGTCGCTTTCGACCCACGCAACGGCAATGAGTACAACCCGATGCACGCCATCGCCGCTTCTAAGGGCAACGGTGGCAAGTTCATGGTCTACAACTCCGCGCTGACCGAGTACGCTGGCATGGGCTTCGAATACGGCTACACCGTGGGCAACCCAGACGCCTTGGTGGCGTGGGAGGCGCAGTTCGGTGACTTCGCCAACGGTGCCCAGACCATTATCGATGAGTACATCTCCTCCGGTGAGGCCAAGTGGGGCCAGCTGTCCAGCCTGGTACTCTTGCTGCCGCACGGCTACGAGGGCCAGGGTCCGGACCACTCCTCCGCCCGCATTGAGCGCTACCTGCAGCTGTGCGCTGAGGGCTCGATGACCGTGGCTCAGCCTTCCACCCCGGCTAACCACTTCCACCTGCTGCGCCGCCAGGCACTCGGTGAAATGAAGCGTCCATTGGTCGTCTTCACCCCGAAGTCCATGCTGCGCAACAAGGCGGCCACCTCCGCCGTGGAGGACTTCACCGAGGTCAAGCGCTTCCAGTCCGTTATCAATGATCCGAACTACGTTGACGTTGACGGTAAGAAGGTCGGCGATACCGATAAGGTCAAGACCATCATGCTGGTCTCCGGCAAGCTGTACTGGGATCTGGAGAAGAAGCGCGAGGCCGACGGCCGCGATGACATCGCCATCGTCCGCGTGGAGATGCTCCACCCGATTCCGTTCAACCGCCTGCGCGAGGCATTTGAGGCTTACCCGAATGCCACCCAGATTCGCTTCGTACAGGACGAGCCGGCCAACCAGGGTCCATGGCCGTTCTACAATGAGCACCTGCGCACCCTGATCCCAGATATGCCTGAGATGGTTCGCGTTTCCCGCCGTGCCCAGTCCTCGACTGCTACCGGCAATGCCAAGGTGCACCAGATTGAGCAGAAGAACCTGCTGGAAGAGGCTTTTGGCATCTAGAGCTCTTCGAAATGTTTAAACCCCAGTGAGGACTCCTCACTGGGGTTTACTCATGCGGGCCAACGTCTTGATTTCTAGTGGTCGTGGAAACACCTGACATGGGTTAGGTGATTGTGTGGAGTCGAAATGGGTTCCGGATTCTG
>NZ_JBBMGF010000012.1:0-58261 GCF_037908325.1 Corynebacterium sp. KPL4035
GACCCGCGCACCGTCATGGACGCTGCTACTCGCGATATTGACAACGCCCATGATCCGGCACGGCTTATCCGCTACCGTCTAGACGAACAACTCCGCTTGCGCGATACCGGAAAGCGCAACCAACTGCCTCCTGTATCTGGTCAGACAGATATAGAACTCGATACGTGGCTGCGCACCCACAACCCTTACGACCATGCCGAGACCACCCGCCTTACAGGTCAAGAACACAACCTCAACCGGCTTAACCAGTCTGTGCTGGCAGAGCACGCACGCTTTGCTAATTCCAAGGTGGAATCGCTTACCTGGCAGGAAGCAAGTATCACCACCCGCCTACACGAAGACAAGAATGCCGCTGTCAATGAGGTACAGGCTGACTACCAGCAGTTATGCCTTGATGCTGGGCGCATTCGCGCCTATGAGCAGGCCATGGCAGACCACAGTGCAGCCCTTGGTGAAGAAGAAACGGCCCGCGCAGACATTGAGCACCAACGCCTACTGGCAGAGGACTACACCCGCCCGGTAGCCGAGCGGGCCTACGACCACGACGCCGACGGATACGGTACGTACCAACAGCGCATAGACCATGCGCACAAGCGTCTTGAACAGGCGCAACAGCGCCGCAGCTTAGCTCAGCAGGCCATTGAGGATACTGGTGCTAACTTGCCGGAGGCAGGTCTGTGGGACGAAATCTGCTACCGTGCCGACGACACCGAAGAATGGGACAAGCGCCTAAATGCTGCCGCACAACACGACAGCGAGCACGCCCACAAGCTTCAACAGCGCCTCGATACTATCCGCCGCGAGAAGATGGACTGGGCTGACCGCGCAGACATCGCCACGCGCTTGCGCGCAGAGGAAATCCCTAACGATGTTGCCGACCACGCAGGCTACATCGCCGATGAAGTAAACCTACTTGCCGCACAACGCACCTACGAACTACGCCGCCTCGGCATAGACGAACCTGCCCAAGAGACAATCCGCGACATGGTCGCAGAAACCATCGCTGCTGCCTACGAACCAGACAACACTGACTATGACGCGCCAGACACTTCCTACAACGAGGCGGAGGAAGAACCACCAACACCCGAGACCACAACAGAAGATGAAAGCACCGACAACACCCAAGGCGAAGACACCAGCGAACTGAACGAGGGTGCGCGAGCAAGCCTCGACTTCATCGCAAGCCTCGGACTCGGAGACGAAGTCCCCGAGAAGCCTCAAAGCCACGACGACAAAGACGAGAGCGATACTGCCCAACAATCAGACGAAGAAAACACCCCAGAACCGAAGCTCCACCCCGGCGCACAAGCAAGCATGGACTTTATCGCCAGCCTTGGCTTAGGCGACACGCCACAGAACGATAAGGAAGAGAAACCAGAAGATGAATCTGCGGAAAGTGAAGACGAGGACGTCGAGAAACTGAACGAGGGTGCGCGAGCAAGCCTCGACTTCCTTGCAAGTCTCGGCCTAGACGACGCACCACACATCACCACTACCCACAGCAACAACCACGACAACGAGGAACAAGCACCCGCTGACGATCTTGAAGACGAACAAGGCCCAGAGCTTTAGAAAACAGCGAGGTCAATGCGCTACCGCTCACATGTGTATATGCCTATATACGTACATGTGTATAGGCATATACACCAGGTAATCAGTTTCTTTCCTCGAGCCATCGTGTTGCCCACTCTTCAAAAAGTTGGGAGATGCTCTTCTCTTCTTCCACTGCAGCGAGTTTGAGCTCTTTAATCAATTGTCGATCACGGACGTACAACTGAAGGCGTGTCGCTTTATCATTAGCTTGAGCGAACATCTTTGTTGAAGGCGAGCCCTCCGACCTATTTCCAGACGACTCTTCCCGCGCCTTATTTTTAGCCTTTGGAATTGCCATTGCCTACCCCTTAATCCTCAAATGCTGCGACTACTTCTCGAGCCAAAGAATCCCAAACCTTCGTACTGCTGGGCTTTGTTCCGAAAGCGCGACGTGTAGCCGCCCTCGTTGGGATGACTGTTTCAGCAAGCGCTGCAGTCTCATCACCCTCCAGCTCGGCATGGACTTCATCTAGAAGTTTTTCCCTTCTGTCGACATTCGACAGAACAACTGCTGTTGGTATCCCCATTTCTATTAGCCAAGAAAGGGTTACCTGTGTTCTGTCAATATCCATCGGGGAAACACCGGTTGGAAGAAGGACTAAATCGGCAGCCTCGGCGCTTTCGGTTATGAAAGCTAAACCACCTGGAGGGGTGTCGACTATAAGAAAGTCCGGATTATTCCCTCTCCTGACTACTCCAGGGAAATCACTTGAACTGCGGACAGATTCGATGGGAAATGGAAAATCCTTTACTCTGCTCGCCCATCGGGTGGCAGATTGCTGGGGGTCGCCGTCTGCGACTGCAACCGTATAGCCCATCTTCCGAATTGCTTCTGCGAGCATTACCGAAAGTGTGGTCTTCCCTGTCCCGCCCTTCGACTGAATTACGGAAATTACTCGAGTCATAAAGCAAGAATAGATTTAGGGAGCATTTATCCAGGTAGCGACATGCGCATGTGTGTATATCATGCTATACGGAGGGAAACCATTAAGTAGAGAGCTGAACCAAAATCCCCTTATGCGCATGTACTGATATACATATATACATATATGCTCATCTCGAAATTTAAAGCTATCCACTTGCCGAGGGATATTCCGGTTGCGGGCGCGTGTGAAGGCGGTATGGTTATAGGTGTCCGCAGCGCACCTCCCCCCCGGCGCATAGTCGGACGGAAGGAAAATAAAAAAGCCACAATCCCCCGCAGGTGGCTTCTCCCCTCAGTGCTTCCAACGACGAGAAGCACTGAGGGGAGTTTCCTTTGTTGCGAGCCTTCCAACCGCTCTTTGAGACTGGTGGCCAAGCATGGAAGCTCACCTGGATTACCTATAAAAAGGGACTCACACTATAGCGGCAGGGGAGCCATATATTGTTTATGGCGTGACACATTTATTTTGTGGACTTATCTCACCCTCGAGGGTGGGACATACTTGTCATCTTCAATGCCCGATTAACCGTCCGTTTTGATGCATCGAACTCTTCCATACCATCAGGAATAGAGGAATACGTTCAGTTTGCCCAAAGCTGTCAGCAAAGAATGCAGCGATTTTAAAAGCGCTACCCTTCCCCAGCTCAGGAGTAAAAGAGGTGCTGTTGCAAAGTTGGGTGGAGAACCGCGAACACTCCTTTCTTCGTCGCCTGGCCAGCATTATGGCCCAGCCTGCTTAGATATTCTGGAAGACCCGGTTGACGATCACCGCGTCCGGGTTCGGTTGCCCGTAGGCAAACATCGTGCCTTGCCCTTTCCGCAATGAGTGCATCGCCTCCATCCCTTTCAACGTCCGATATGCAGATGTCCGGTTCTTAAACGCGCTTTTCGGCCCGAGGATCCGCTTCAGCCGACCATGGTCGCCTTCCAGGATGTTGTTGAGGTATTTCACCTGCCGGTGTTCCACTGTTGGCGGGCAGATTCCCTCTGACTTCAACTCGGCGATTGCCCTGGCTAGTGAGGGTGCTTTATCGGTGTTGATCACTCTGGGATACCCGGCTGACGCATTGGATCTGAGGGCCTTGGCCAGGAAACGCTTCGCTGCGGCCACGTTCCGCTTCGGAGAGAGGTAAAAGTCCAGGGTCTGACCACCGGCGGTGATCGCCCGATAGAGGTAGCACCACCTGCCGCCGACCTGGATATAGGTCTCATCCACCCGCCAGGAACTGGCCTGCCAGTCAGGTACCTGTCGGTACCACCGTGTTTGCTTGTCCAGCTCAGGGGCGTATTTCTGGACCCAGCGGTAGATCGTGGTGTGATCGACCGGCACGCCCCGCTGAAGTCATCATTTCCTCCAGAGCGCGGTAGCGCACCCCGTAGCGGCAGTACCACCGCACTGCTCACAGAATGATGTCACGGGGGAAATGACGACCGGAGAAGATACCCATGGCTGTGATTATTTCACGTCGCTCTTCCTACTGCCCCAACTTTGCAACAGCACCCAATGTGAACTAATTACTCTGCATAAGCCAGGCTTTTAGTTCCTCCTCTGCACGCTCACAACCACCTGGGTAGTTTTCGTTCAGCTCTTCAGTCACGGAGTCAAAGATTTTCTTAGCGATAGCCTCAGCATGGTCCGCCTACCTACCCGACTGGATCGACACCCTGCCAGGCGATCTCTCCCGAAAGATTGAAACCAGTGACGACGGTGTAGAACCTATCCGCCACGGCTGGGCGAAGCTTATTGACGCAGGCATTGACCCGCGCACCGTCATGGACGCTGCTACTCGCGATATTGACAACGCCCATGATCCGGCACGGCTTATCCGCTACCGCCTAGATGAACAGCTCCGCCAGCTTGATACGGGCAAACGCAACCAACTACCACCTGTATCCAGGCATGCGGACATGGAACTCGATAGGTGGCTTCGCACCCACAACCCTTACGACCGTGCGGAGACCACCCGACTTACCGGTCAAGAACATAACCTCAACCGGCTTAACCAGGAGGTGTTGGCAGAGCACGCACGCTTTGCTCGTTCCAAGGTGGAATCGCTGACCTGGCAGGAAGCAAGTATTTCCACTCGCCTACACGAGGACAAAAACGCTGCTGCCAATGAGGTAAAGGCTAACTTCCAGCAGGTGCGTCTTGATGCTGCGCGTATTCGCGCCTATGAGCAGGCTATGGCAGACCACAGTGCCGCCCTGCGGGAAGAAGAAACAGCCCGCGCAGACATTGAGCACCAACGCCTACTGTCCGATGACTACACCCGCCCGGTTGCAGACCAAGCCTACGACCACGACGCCGTGGGCTATGGCACCTACCAACAACGCATAGACCAGGCGCACACACGCCTTGAAAACGCCCAACAGCGCCGCAAGCTTGCCCAAAAGGCCATTGAAGATACCGGCGCTAACCTGCCGGAGGCAGGTCTGTGGGAGGAAATCTGCTACCGCGCCGACGACCAAGAAGAATGGGACAAGCGTCTACACGCAGCCGAACACCACGACAGCGAGCACACCTATAGGCTGCAACAGCGCCTCGATACTATCCGCCGCGAGAAAATGGACTTCGCCGACCGCGCAGACATCGCCACGCGCTTGCGCGCAGAAGAAGTCCCTCACGATGTTGCCGACCATGCAGGCTACATTGCCGATGAGGTCAACCTACTGGCTGCACAACGCACCTACGAACTACGCCGCCTTGGCATAGATGAACCTGCCCAAGAGGCAATCCGCGAGATTATGACAGATACCATCGCCGCTGCTTACGAACCAGGAAGCACTCGCTCTGACGAGGCGGAGGAAGAACCACCAACACCCGAGACCACCCAAGAAGTCGACAACACCGACAACTCCCAAGACGAAGACGCCGGCGAGCTACACGAGGGCGAGCAAGCAGGCCTCGACTTCCTCGCCAGCCTCGGCCTAGACGACATACCACACACCACGACTACCTACAGAAACAACTACGACAATGAGGAACAAATCTCCACCGACGACTTGGAAGACGAACAAGGGCCAGAGCTTTAGAGAGCGGTGTGGCCAAGGCTTAAAATTATAGGCATATGTGTGTATGGGCATGTGTGGATATACACATAGCAGCATGAAATGATGTCTGCATACAAGCATATATAACGAGTGTCTATTTTCTTTCTTCGAGCCACTGTGTGGCCCACTCTTCAAAAAGCTGAGAGATACTCTTTTCCTCTTCCACGGAAGCAAGTTTGAGCTCTTTAATCAGCTGCCGGTCTCGGACATACAACTGAAGGCGTGTTGCTTTATCATTGGCTTGAGCGAACATCTTTGTTGAAGGAGAGCTCTCTGATCTATTTTCAGGCGGTTCTTCCCGCGCCTTATTTTTAGCCTTTGGAATTGCCATTGCTTGCCCCTTAATCCTGAAATGCTGCGACTACTTCTCGTGCTAAAGAATCCCAAACCTTCGTACTGCTGGGCTTTGTCCCGAAAACGCGACGTGTAGCTGCCCTAGTTGGGATGACTGTTTCAGCAAGCGCAGCAGTTTCATCACCTTCCAGCTCAGCATGGACTTCGTTTAGAAGTTTTTCCCTCCTGTCGACATTCGACAGAACAACTGCTGTTGGTATCCCCATTTCTATTAGCCAAGAAAGTGTTACCTGCGTTCGGTCAATATCCATCGGGGAAACACCGGTTGGAAGAAGAACTAAATCGGCAGCCTCGGCACTTTCGGTAATGAAGGTTAAACCGCCAGGAGGGGTGTCGACTATAAGAAAGTCCGGATTATTGCCACGCCTGACCACTCCAGAGAAATCACTTGAACTGCGGACAGATTCGATGAGAAATGGAAAGTCTTTTACTTTGGTTGCCCATCGGGTGGCAGATTGTTGGGGATCGCCGTCTGCGACTGCAACCGTATACCCTATCTTTCGAATTGCCTCTGCGAGCATTACCGAAAGTGTGGTCTTTCCCGTCCCACCCTTCGACTGAATCACGGAAATTACTCGAGTCATAGAAAGAGAATAGATCTAGAGAGACTTTATCCAGGTAACGACATGCATATGTATGTATATCATGCTATGCGGATGATACTACGTTAGGTAGGGTCCAGCTAAAAGAAATCACTATATGTGTATATGTGGATATGCAGATAACGGTATATATGCATATATAAACAGAAGGTGACCATCTATCGAAAGGCATTCCGGTTACGGGTGCACTGTAAGGCGGTATGGTTATGGAGGCCGCAGCGCACTTCCCCAGCGCATATTCGGACGGAGGGAAAATAAAAAGTCACGATCTTCGCAGGTGGCTTCTCCCCTAGTGATTCTTGTCGTTGGAAGCACTAGGGGAACTTCCTTTTTCGCGTAGCCTCCAGCCGCTCTTTAAGGCTGGTAGCCAGCTTTAAAACTTTATCTAGACTATTCGTGGGCTGCTGCTGGGAAAGATTCCGTCGTACTGAGTACACAGGTCGGGTGAGCGTATCGGGAAGGGTCAGTCAATTTGGCCTGTATTATCTGCAAGTGTGTGGGCGCACTGTTGGACGTGTCTATGCATACTTGTCTCCGCCTTCCCCATGTGCTTCGATGGACAAGATGCGCAGGTGTGTGTCCTGAGCTTTATGAATCATGTCTGCCGTCACTTCATCCCCCGGTTCTGGGTCTGACCCTCGACGTGTCTACTCTCCGGAGGAGGACCTTAGTTGATATCCACACTTGTGTACTTTCCCCATCCAGATGTTTCTGCTTAGAGGAATATCTTCATCGAAACAGAGAAGTGAAGTGCCCTCAGGTATCTGTCCCAAGGCAAGGCGTCCGAGAGGATCCCAGCGCAACCCTGGGGTGTGTTTAACTTACTATCCTGGAAGTGAGTCTGACTTACCCATCCGTAAGAGTCTAGTTTCAAGCCTCTCCCGTATCCTACTCACCTTACCGTGGGGGGAAAGGACTACGCTTACTCCCTTATGTAATAGGTGGGATAACCATGACATCCCTGCTTCTATGGTGATTGGCACGATGCCTTCCTCGGCAACCTTCTGCTTTTGAGCGTCACTCAGCCTCATCCCATCCCCTGCCCACGCTGACCAAGCTACTGCCAAGCTGTGCCCTGTGCGCGAATGGGATCGCTGATCAATGAAAGACTCCATTGCTCGGTTTGCCATGCCATAGTCGGCGCAACCTATCATTCCTAAGTGTGCAATAAGGCTAGAAAAGGCGATGAAGACGCTAGGTGAATCGTTCTTTGTTGCTTGATCTAGGTTCCGAATCCCGGTGAGCTTAACATCCAGCTGTTCCTCAATGTCACGTTTCCTCCGGGTGCTGAACAATCCATTTGGACTGACTCCGGCGCAATGGAACACGGCTTTTACCGGTCCAAACTTCTCTCGACATTCACTGACTGCGGCGCTAAGTGAATCGAGGTCACGGATGTCGACTGGTTGGTAGTGAGCCTTGGGGGGAAATCCTAAAGAGGGAGCTGGCGAACGTCCAAAGGCCACAACTGATATACCATGATGGCAGAGCATGTCAGTAAGCATGGCACCTATTCCACCTGCCCCGCCGCTGATCAGTACGAATCCTGGCATTGCTTCGAGCTCTTTACATAGGTGATCCACTTGGTGGGCATGAGGAAGTGGTGAAACTGGGGTTAAGACAAGCGTTTCCAAGGCTCCTTGATATTCACGGTAGAGGCCTCGTGATCTAGACTGATGAAGAGCCATTACACTGTTCTGTCCTGTTGAGTCACCAATAAGGGCCGAAACGCTCAAAGATGGGCACTCGAACCTTAGCGACTCACTTAGTCCCGCGACTCCATGAGCAACCTGCACACCTTCATCGCTGTCAGCGTAGACTTTTACTACTAGAGTGATTGGCCTTATTGCTGAGGAGGCCTTACGGACTGCGTCCTGTGTTATGGCGGAAATGGCGGATAGAGCTTTTTCGGCCCTGATGCTGGAATTGAATGTCAAAGTAACATGGTCATGGTACTCGAACAGGGATTCGGTAGTCCCGCTTGAGACAATGGGTTCTAGGGATTCTTCCCGTATCTCTATGTTCACGGTGTTATCTAGCGCTAGGTTGCTCGGAGCCCATGAAGGGGAATAACCGACTGTTTCTGACTCGACACCTGTAGGGCTTGTGATGGCCATTGGTTCCTTGCCGAGTACGCCCACCATTTTTAAAATGGGGCTACCAGTTTCATCGTAGAGATATGCTTTGTGACGACCGTTTGACATGGGTACGACTCGTACATATCCCTCCTCCGAGGGGGTCCGTAATACGTCAAGAGAATCAATGTGGACTGGCACGCGAGATGTGTTAGAACCGGAAACCATCTCAAACAGTACGATGCCCTGGAACAAGGAATCAATCATTGGGATCGGAGCTCCTTGAGCTGAATAAGCTCCGTGTGGCAATCGAACGTGCAGCAGGAGCTCGTCATCTGAGTACCAACAGCCTGCAGCAATCTGGTACAGCGGCCCGTAATCTGCACCCCCTTTTTTAAGCGTGGCCAAACATTCGTGGGCGTCTATATAATGGTCGTATGTACGCGCGAAGTCCTGTAGGCGCTCTGGTTGCTGGGTCTCTGGGTTGTGCTCACTGATTTGAGCGGAACAGAGCTTCGATCTTTCCTTATCTGCAGCTGTCACTGAAACGCGACCGTTCTTCCGGCTAACCGTTACGTCAACACAAGGATGACCGTTGAGAGTGAAGGGACGCATGAAGACTAAATCGGAAAGATGGGCCGGTGTCCCGACCTCTCGAAGTATCGCCTCAATCCATGCCGCTCCAGGAATAGTCTCCTGCTCCATGACTCTGTGGTCTTTTAGGAACCCATCTAACGCGGTAACCCGGTAGTAGACTCCGTCAGCAGTGCGGGTGGGTGACCGCCAAGTTGCTCGCCGTGACGAACGGACATGGTTGAAGACATGATGCTGGCACAAAACTTCCGCTAAGGATGATACTGGAAGGCTGAGACGATTCGGATGCTGATCACCTCCTTGGGGTAACAGACTCCAGTTAGCATCACCGCCTGTGGGCCAAAGACTGGCAATGGAGTGAAGATTCCCAGAAATCAACATCTCCCTGAGCTGCTGAGGGGCTTGTCCTTGTTTGACCCGTTCTGGAGTTGCTTGCTGAAGGGCGGCGATTAACTCCTGGTGACTATCTGCGACAACTGCTATCCTCCATCGGTCTTGACTGCGCCCGTTGCGAAGAGTGAAGGCGATGTCTTGGAGGGATGCTTGCTGCCCCTCTTTCTGCAGCCACTGGACAAGGTTCTCCACATCCATCAATAGGCATTCTCTATTGTGTGAGCTGAGTACGAAGAGATCCTGTTTGGGCGGTGCAGAATTAACCTCTTGCCGAGGTGCCTCTTCAAGAACTGCAAAAGCGTTAACGCCTCCAAACCCGAAGGCGCTAACACTAGCGCGCCGTGGTTTTTCATCCACTGTCGATTCTATGGGATTAAAGGGCCTCGCAACTCTGTCAAACTGAATAAGTTCATTATCGCAGTGTATCTCTGGGTTAAGGCCTGTGAAATGAACCAGAGGGGGGATTACCCTTCTCTCTAACGAGAGTACTGCCTTAATGAATCCCGTTACTCCTGCTGCGGCTTCCGTGTGCCCAATAGATGATTTTACTGATCCCACAGACACAGGGTGTGGCAGTTTTGAGAGACCTTCTCGATGAGCCTGCAGCTTAATCGCTTTCTGGAAGGAAGCAATCTCAATTGGATCCCCTAATCGTGTTCCAGTTCCGTGCGCTTCATGCATGACATGGGTTTCAATCCCAGGCCCAGCTTCTTCCAATGCCCGATCGATGAGAGCTGTCTGCGCTTCCGAGTTGGGTGCGGTCAAGGAAGACGAACGGCCGCCATGGCTGATTTGGCAAGAGCGAACAACTGCTCGTATCTGGTCTCCCTCACGCAAAGCGTCTTCAAGAGGTTTGAGGAGGACAAGGCCTATCGCCTCGCTTCGAACATAACCATCCGCTCGCACATCGAAGGTCTTGCATCGTCCATCCTCCGCAAGAACGCCAGCCTTTGAAAGAGCGATATGGGGCTGCGGATCCATCAGCACTGAGATTCCCCCTGCCACCGCCATTTTACAGTCACCGTTCTTAAGCGCTGAAATTGCGTGGTGAATAGCAACCAACGAACTTGAGCAGGTGGTGTCGATAACCTCACTCGGGCCTGACCAATTCAACGCATAGCTCACGCGGTTTGAGATGAAAGAACGCCCAGTTCCTGTGAGCGTCAGTTGATCTTGGGTAGCTCCCGAGGCGTTTAGAAGGGAAGCAAATTCATCCCCAGTTGCTCCAAGAAAAAGACCTATATCAAGAGGTGACTTTGCTGTCGGAGCATAACCAGCTTTCTCTAGAAGACGCCATGCCCCCGTGAGGATCAGTCGCTGACGCGGGTCCATAGTGGCAGCTTCTCGTGGGGAGACACTAAACCGTTCATGATCAAACATGTTCATAGAAGGTAAGAAACCTCCCCATCGAGACGTGGTCTCATTTCGGTCGGGAGAATTTCCATAAATGAATCGCCAATCCCACCTGTCTTCCGGGATCTCTTCGATACAATCAATTCCGTCAACGACGTTTTTCCAGAACGCTTCGATGTCATGAGCCTTTGGCATAGACCCATGCATGCCAATAACGGCAATGAGCCCTGAATCAGCGTCTTCGGCCTTGTTCGCCGATTCATATTCTTTTTCCGAACCGGAGTTCACCTCAACCGGCACCACATGGTCGATTAATGACTCAAGAGATGGCAGAGAAAGCAGTTCGGGAACCCCTATATCTTTTCTCGCTAATTCGGTAAGCTGGGCCGCCAACAATGCGAAATGAAGTGAGTTGAAGCCTTGATGGGCTAAACCGAGGTCAAGATTAAGACTGTCGGGGGAACAGTCAAGAATCTCTGCAACTATCCCCAGAATCTTCTCTCTGTCCACCGTTGGGGATCCCACGGTCTCGCTATCTCCAGCAAGCGGGAGAGACGTATGCCTCTCCATGGTCTGACTTAAAGGCTCTACGTCAGAAAAACTCTTCCTAGTAGGAAGAACCTTCATATCATCAGACTCTGCCATTTGCTTCAACGCCTGTACATCAACCTTACCATTTACCGTCGTCGGGTAATGTTCAACCGCGAAAAATTGAGAAGGTTGCATGTGGGGAGGCAACAACGAATTAAGGTGTGTTCTAGCTTTCTCTGGAGCTTCTCCGATGAAGAAGCAACTCAGGATGTCAGTTCCGGCCCCCGTCGGTCCCAACGTTGTGGATAGAACGATTGGACTATGGTAGCCAGCCTTTTCTAGGGCCTGTTCAACCTCAGTCAACTCGATTCGGTTTCCGTTAATCTTAACCTGTCGATCTGAACGGCCAAGGAACTCAATCTCCCCATTGGGTAGGAACTGCGCTAAGTCGCCGGTTCGATACATCAGACTAGGGGGGTCGAAAGGGTTTGGAACAAAGGAATCGTTCGTGAGCTCCGGATCGTTGATATATCCGTCAGCTAGACAAGCACCACTGATGTAGAGCTCACCAGGTTTCCCAATAGGAACCGAATTCCCATCCTCTCCAAGTATGTAATAGCGAGCGTTCTGAATCGGACGACCGTATGGGATGGAGTGCCAACTGTCTGGAACGGACGTAACCTCATGGAGGTTTGACCAGATCACTGCTTCCGTGGCTCCACCAAGAGCGACGAGAGTCATTCTTGGTAGCTTGTTGAGACACTGCCGCGCCAGGCTCAAAGGGATCCAATCTCCGCTCAGAAAAGCCAAGCGTAGAGAACACTGAATCCTCATTCTGTCCGACATGAGGCTCTTTGCGACAGGATGAAAGTATGCAGGAGCAGAATTCCAGAAGGTAACCTTCTCGTCGCAGATTATCTGCGAGATTCGAATAGGATCAAGGCGATCAGTCTCATTAACCATGCGAACACAAGCGCCTTGAGCCAGTAGCCCGAATAGGTCGAAGATAGTGAGATCAAAGCTGACTGAGTTGACCCATATGCCTTTGTCGTTCGAATCGAAGTGATATCGTTTTTGGAGGTCTTCAAAAAGGTTGATTACCGGGCTATGGCGAACCATAACCCCTTTCGGGGTTCCTGTGCTTCCAGATGTGAAGATGACGTAGGCAAGACCGTTGGGTACCGAAAGATCCTCACTGGGAGCTACTTCCAGTTTCTTCTCTAATTGAGAAACCGAGAGTGTTGGAATGTCTTCGAACGCATCGAAGTCGGCTTCGTCGGTTATCAACAAACAAGCACCGGACTGCTTGAGCATGTATCGCTGACGCTCAACTGCCTCAGAGTCATTGATGGGAACAAAAGCTGCACCGACTCTCATTACGGCAAGTAACATCGCAGGTAGATTTGGACCACGGTGCATTTGGACACCAACAACGTCTCCTGCACCTATACTCGAGTGATGTTTTAAAGAGGTTGCAAACCGTTCAACAGTCTCACTGAGCTGCTTATAGGTCCATGTAAACCCATCGCCGGTAAGTGCTGTTTTCTCCGAGTGCTCTTCGACCGCTCGGTCGAAGAGACCAACGATTGTTGTATCCGTGTTGAAGGGAACATCTGTGTTGATAGCTTGCGCTTGAGGTTCCTCAACCGGCCTAAGACTTGGTTCTTCAGGTATGGTCTGTTTTTGAAGGATCATTTCTTCCTTGAAAATCTTGAAAGCTTCTTTGATCAGTTTGATGTTTCCCAGCTCTGGATCAACAGACCATTCCACGTTCAGTCCATTCTCCGTTTTGTAAGCAAGACAATCGATTGATACTCCAGCTGTCGATGAAGAGGTCCGGATAGCTGAGCTTGAAGACTCAAACAACCCCGAACCTGTTGCATCAGTAAAAACTGACGGGAACAGTGTGGAGCCTGGTTCTACGATCTCTGCAAGTAAAGGAAACCAGTCTATACGTCTATGAGAACGGTTAGCACATAGGATTTCTTGAACCGTTTTGAGGCTATTGCTCTGCGTGCGTGGTGGAACGAACCCGAATGTACTGAAATCGCCGATCCCTTTTTGCCAAGAATCCTTCTCCGCACGATCAGGAAAATCCACAACCATGGTTGGCAAGGATGCCAGTCTTGGAAACATCCCAAGACTGGTTTGAAAAGCACTGACTAGGCGAGCAGACAAAAACTCTTCTGGTACCTTCTCAAAGGTCTTTTGAAGGATGATTCGCTCTCCGTGTAAGACGCGCGGCGCAGGAGTAAGTCCTTTGTCTTGGAGCGCTTTGATCCGTCTGCTCCAGTACTGTGCAGAGTCTGGCTCTTTTTTGCTGAGCTGCCAACTGGGATAATCAAAACAGTCATCCCCCGCGAAGTTTGAATGCGTATCAGCGAGCAATACCTGAGGGATCAAAAGGGTTGACACAGCATCAATTACATGGCAGTTGAACGTAAAAAAGGCGAACCTTTGATCTCCATGTTGACCAATTGCAAGCCGAACACTAGGCCATTGATAGGCTCCCAGTTTTTCAGACTCTTCTTTCTGAACCCTTTCAATCCATAGGTTTCGATCTTGGTCATCTATGTCCTGGTAGAATGGAACATTGGCAGAAACGAAGTTTTCCTCTGAGAGAAATTGGCCTTGGGTGGTAATAAGGCTGCGGAGAGCCGGTTGACTGTTGATAAATCGCGACCACTTTTGACTCAGACCTTCAGTTTCCTGCGCATCGGTTAATGGATAAACACGGCTTACATAAGATGGAATATCCTTCTGGGGAGAAGACAATTGAGTAGCTTTGTAGCTACGCATTGCAATCGTAAGAGGTGCCTTAACCATTCCAGCGGATCTATGTAGTGCTGTGTCTTTCATGACTTTGCTACTTGAACTTAGAACTCTTCGGGTCATCTTTCTACAGAAGTCATTGAAAAGCTCCTGCGCTTGATCACGCGAGAGGCATGCGGTGTCAAAATCCCAGGCAAGAACAATCCCATCGTTTTCTACTCTAGTCGCATGTACGTGCAGCTGAACGCCGGATGTAATACTCAAGGCACGTGTTACATGAAAAGGGGTAGACGAGCGAGGCAAATCAACAGCAGAAAGAACAATGCGTGGCGGTTCAATTCCGAGGTCACGTAGAACCGCATTCCCAGAAACTCTCCTGTGTGAGAGATCCTTGTTAAGGTAAGTCTGCAAATCCGACGGATCACCATTGTTGGCGCTTACAGGATGAAGCATCATCTCAGTGAATGGTCCTACCACTTCCTGATAAGATGCTAAATCCATTGGGCGATTAGCTACCGTAAGTGCTATTAGAAGTGGTTCCTGAGACCTCTGAACGAGCCAATCCCGGAACCGAGACATCAGACTGATCGGGACAGTAGTTCCTGACAACCTCGCCTGCTCAAATATGCTCGCATTCTCCGCCTCATCAAGATGGTAGGAAAGCCTAGCCCATCCTGATGATTCGCTCACAGAACGATTTGGAGAAGGTCGAAGCAAGTCAACGTTCGCTGGGGTATAACCATTAACGCGCTGCTTCCAGTACTCCAAGTCTTCTTGAGCCTCGTTTGACGATTTATCTGTTACTTGTCGATCTGCGACAGACAAAAAGGCATTTGGGTGTGAACGTCTCTGCAGCGGTTGACCTCGATAAGATAACCACAAATCATCCAGGAGAATCCAGGTGCTTCTCAGGTCGATTGCAATGGATTCAGTGGTGACCAAAAGTTGATCTCTTTCAGGGGAGCGCACTAAGTGTAATCGTACAGGCAGCACTCTGGTAGAAACAGAGGCCTGAACCATCATCTGATTCAAGACACGGTTTACTTCGGTTGAGTCTCCATTTGTAATGGGAATGGTTGTTGATTTCTGCTGCTTGATAAACTGTCGACCATTTCGGTCAAATGAGACTCTGAGCATCCCATGGAGGTCTTGAACCCGCCCCCAGGCTTCCTCCAGACGCATTCGGTCGATTCTTTCCTCGGTGCTCAACACCAGCAAGTTCCAGGCTCCGAGCTTGTCCTCCATCGTTCGCCCGGTGAGTTTCGCCGTCATGTAAACAGCCTGGAGGTCTGTGAGTACTGCTGACTCAGGAGGCTCAGGCGCAGTAGCCCATACATTGGGGAATGATTCGGTGGGGGGTTCTTTCCTTGAGTTAGATTCGGGAGTCGTTAATGAATTATCAACCATCTTCTCCAGGTGAAGCAGATTTGCTCCCTCCAGAAGGTCGAATACCTTAACCTTCAGTTGAAGTTCATGCTCTAGAGCGGCACTGAGGCTTAGAGCCTTAATTGAATCAAGACCCAGATCACGAAGGGAGATCGTCTCCCGGCCATCCCAATCTGAGATGCCAAGATGAGTGGAACAGACGTCTCTCAACAGCTGTGAATGCACACGGGGAGAAGTCTGCACACAGTGGTTTGGCTCCAGATTATTCGATGGGCTCTCATGGAACATGACCTGTTCAACAGCTGTTTCAGTAGACCGGACCTCGTTAGAGACTGGTAGATGAAGACTCGTCACTAACGGTGGCACAAATGCGTGTGTCGGTTGGTCTTGTGCTCCGACTGGCAACCCCTTAGCGAGGTCTGTCAGCTGCTCCACCAGTTGAACCAATGATTCAGCTTCAAACCAGACTGAAACTTGGTCCACGCTTCGTTTATTTAACGTTGATGCAACTGCATTTAGTGTGAATGAGTGGTTTGAACGATTGCTTAAGACGCTGGCCAACGATGCAGCGTGATCACGCAGCAAAGCGGGCGTAGGTGCACTGATCCGTACTGCTACAGCCCTTTCTTTCTCTGTTTGATTGGGCGCAGAAAACGGGGCCCGCTGAAGAACCACATGGGAGTTAGTCCCGCTCATACCAAAGGCACTGACAGCAGCATAGTCTCGCTTCGCCGGCCAAGACTTAGGGCGAGTCGGAAAGTCAAACAGCCTCTGGGTATTACCGTCTAAGTGTGAGTTAGCCCTTTCAAAGCCTGCAAGAGGCGGAATCACTCCGTGTGCCATGCATAGGACGGTCTTAATCAGACCTAGCAGACTTGCAGCCGCGTTTGCGTGGCCGATGTTCCCCTTCAACGATCCAACAGAGACTCGATGCTCGACATCGCTAAGCGCAGACGCCAGGGAGTTACCTTCGACGGGGTCTCCGAGTGCGGTGCCGGTACCGTGTGTTTCTACATATGCGAGCCGACTGGGGAAATCCGGTAGCTGGGAGTGGACCCTTTTGAGAAGTTCGGTTTGCGCCATACCATTTGGTGCAGTTAAAGATGATGATAAACCATCGTGACCAATTCCACTCTCCAGAAGAAAGGCCCAAGATGTACGACCTTCACGTTCCGCTTGATCGGTAGCCTCTAAGACCAAGCAACCCGCCCCCTCTGATGGGACAAAACCGTCGGCATCAGCGTCAAATGGTCTACAAACCCCAGTCGGCGATGTAACTCCAAGCTTTGCAGTTTTTCTCAGGAAGTCTGGATCACATATGACGCTTGTTGCGGCCACGATGGCTATGTCGCACTCGCCATTCCCTAAAGATTGACGTGCTATGTGTAGAGCTACAAGTCCTGATGAACAGGTCGTGTTGACCGTCAACGTCGGCCCTCGAAGATCAAGGCGGTGAGCTACCTGGGAAGCAAACATAGCCTCATCGGTGCCCAAAAAGAACTCCGGTTTCTTCGCTGCACTCGGCTCAAGCAACGAGCTGAAGCCCGATGGCCTGCACCCCACGAATAATCCAACCCGCTTGCCGGAGAGATCCGCGCTTGATAAGCCCGCCTCTAGGAGGCACTGCCTTACAACGCGCAGAAAGACCCGAAGTTGAGGATCCATCGCTTCCACCTCGTGCTGCGTTAACTCATGCAGATCTGGATCAAGCGACATGACGTCTGACATTACGGTAGCCCGTAGATCAGGATCATCTGTCCTCTCGCCAGGCCACCGTTCAAGTGGCACATGCGGAGCGATTACCTTGCCATGTCTGATAATCTCCCAGAACGCCTCAAGGTCAATCCCCCCAGGGACAGTTGCGGCCATGCCAGTGATTGCTAGCTGAGGTTGTTCAGAAACTGTCCGCGACCGAGACTCAGGATCCTTTACTTCTTCATCAGAACAAGCGATTTGCTCAGGGAGGCTCTTCAACAAACGAGCCGGCGTTGGGAAAGAGAAGAGATCAGTCGCGTTTAACTCGAACCCCAAGCGCTCGGTCAAGGTCTGTGCCAAAGCAACCATACTCAAAGAGTCTAGGCCCAGGTTGGACCACGTGAGAGTTAGGTCATCAGGTTGCAACCGGTCACCTAGCACCTCCTCTAGACACTCCAGAACGGTGCTGTATTTAACACAGTCGTTACGCTCATCTAGCTGGATGTCTGGCGATGGGGTCATGGAGGCAGCGAGAGCTTCTTTATCAATCTTTCCGCTCGGTAGCTTGGGGAGTTCCTCAACAGAAAAGATCTGTCCCGGAATCATATGAGGCGGCAGTGATGAACGAACTCGTTCTCTCAACTCATCAGATGATGCTGCGGAGTCTCCTGTTATTACTGCGTACAGTTGTTTCCAATTACTTTGAGGACGTGAGATCACGAACGCCGCCGCGCCAGTAACGTTTTCTTCGGCACGGAGCACATTCTCAATCGCTGTCAGATCAACCGTCTGACCATTAATCTTTATCTGTTCACGGATCCGCCCCAGCAGAATGAAACTACCATCAGGCAGGAGTTTGGCGCGATCGCCAGTTAGGTACTCCTTGTTGATCGAATCTCGAGAAACAAATCGCTTAGAAGTCTGTTCGGGGTCCTTCCAATAACCAAGTGCCAACCCCTCGCCCGCGACGCACAGCTCCCCAACCTCCCTCTCCCCGGGAGAATCCCCTTCAGATAATGGGGCCAACCTGACACTAACACCGTCGATTGGGAAAAATACCGGATTTCCATCATCCTCTCGCACTCCGGCACCGATGGTGTTGACCTCTGTTGCACCATAGTCTTCTAATAAATGACAAGACGGCAGCAGTGCCCGATGCTTCTCAACTAGTTTATCGGGAATCCTCTCACCCCCGATTGTCAGAACCCTAAGTGACGCTACAGTAGACTTGCTAAGGTTCTGCAAGGACGTCAACATCACGTGGTGTAGGGCGGGCGTAGTGGTCATCCTAGTTACTTTATGATCAACCAGGGATCTTACGAGTGCGTCTGGCCTGCTGATCAAATCCGAACTCAAGAGTAGTGTCGGCCTACCTACAACCAGACCACCAAAAAGTTCCCACATTGCCGGCATGATTGAAACTGTTGGTCGCGCACAGCATACGTCGTCTTCGCACATAGGGTAGGTTCTGTGCATCCAACGAAACCGATTGATCGGTTGCCGATGACTATGTAAAACTCCTTTTGGGGTTCCTGTTGACCCAGAAGTGAACATGAGCAGAAAAGGAGTATCCTTCTGGGGACGGAACGATTCTTTGAACCTGGTAACGGCGATATCCTTTGGCAACCAGTCAATCGCACCAGGCATATCAGGAGCATCACTGAAGATGAGAACTGCACCACACCTTTGAACAATATGAGCCCGATACTCTCGCGGAAGAGTGTTACCTAAAGGTACTGCGACAGCCCCGAGATGCATCGTAGCCAACATTCCCGCTACAAGATCTGGTGAACTTGCGCCATGGAATGCAACAGTGTCTCCTACTCCAACTCCATTTCCTTGTAGAAAGGAGATGTATTGGTCACGCCTTTCTGACAGTTGAGCAAACGTAAGGTAGGAGTCATCCGTCACAAGAGCGGTTGACTCAGGAAGAGCACGCGCAGTTTGGTCAAACCATTCATGGATGGTTCCGATTTCTGTTATGTCATTCATCGTGGTGCTCATCAGCATCGTCCTTGTAGTCTCGATTGAACAAACAGAGATTGTTTTCTGTCTTCTAAGCTGCTAGCCAGACTCTCATAGAGGACCTGTACGTCTATTGACTCACCTCTCGGACAACAGGCGGGAACAATTGTTCCAGTCAGATGAAACGGTTGATCGATACTTAATGCGCCTGACATCGATACTCCCGTCAAACTCGCCTCACGTTTGCAGGTTTCCACGTGCTCTCTTTCGCGAAGGATGCAATCCTCTAATAAGTGGCATCAGTCCTAGTCTTCGATGTCTAAAGTGGCATAGTCAAGCACCCAGGGTGCCTTGTTCGGATCATCAGCAATTCGATCAAGCTTTGACTGCAGCTCTCGCCTAAGCACCTTGCCAGTGATTCCCAATGGAACTTCATTCGGCCGCACAACAAAAACCGCCGAAAGACGGGGCTGCCCTCTCAAATCAAGAGCCTCGTTGAAACCGTTCAGTAGAGACCTCGCTTCTAGTCGAACCGGACTGTCCGACCAGACAAGGGCTACAGGAAACCGTTCTCCATGCGGTCCCGTCAGAGAACTGACGGTACAATCATCAATCGCGTCCGTCCTTGCAATAAGAATCTCCTCGGTCAGGAGGCTGAAAGTCCTCCCATTAACACCATCAATTACATCGGTCACACGGTCCACGTGGAAGTATCGACCCTGCTGATCTCTATAGACTAAATCTCCCGTCAGAAAGAAACCGTTTCTCCGAGACCGAGCAGTCAGTTCACTGTCGTTCCAGTAGCCTGGGGTAACAGAAGGGGACTTGACCCCGAGTCGCCCCACCGTATCAACACCATCAATGCTGTTACCTTCTTCGTCGAAAATCTTTACCTGCACCCAAGAATGAGGACGGCCGATACATCGGTTATAGTGATCACTTTCAAGGGTGTGCTGGATCGGGAAGCTGATGTGCCCCATCTCCGACGAACCCAAACCGTCAACAAAAATCGACCCCTGTCGGCGCGCTCCATTCCGAACTGAATGTCCCACCGCTACAAGCTTCCTAATATGCTTCTCATGCGCGGCATCTCCACTATTCACCCAGTATCTCACACTGGATAGGTCTTCGAATTTGTCAAGCTGCAACGCAAGGCGAGTGTGGGTAAAAGAAAAAGCAGCCACAATCTGAGGCCGAAACTGCTCAATTGCCTTGCCAACAGTCACAGCATCTTGGGTGCATATCACCAAAGTCTCGCCCCCTTCTAAAACCGCATGGATAAGAAAAGCAATAGCTGAATTATGTGAGGTAGGCAAAGCTATCAGGCGCCGATCGCCAGTCCTGCCATCTTGACGTGCCAAGTTATCTCGGATTCCATGAAACCATTGCCCATGTGCAAGCGTGACAGGTTTCGGTGCTCCCGTAGTCCCCGAACTATGTGTAATCATCACAGGATCATGCCATCCATGGACAAACCTAGGAAAAGATTCACCCTTTTGAGGCAGAGACGTCCTCCCAACCTCAGCAAGAAAAGAAAGCGACTCTTTCAGCTCCACACTCAAAGAGTTAGTCTGTTTGGGTGAGCAGACAATTCCTTTGGCCCTAATTTTTCGAAAATACTCCGAAGCAGTATCCCCCGGCATCTCAGGGTTTGTTATCGCAGCCACTGCACCGATCAAAGAGAGAGCACATAAATGAACTATCTGATGCGGCCCATCCTGCGTGTACACACCAACGACATCATAGGCTCGAACGCCCTTAGACCAATACCAGTAACTCCATTTCTCTGCAGCCTGAGTGAGAGTCTCTAGGGAAAGATGGTCAACCTTCATTCCTTTTGCAAGGGAATGTTTTTCCTGAAAATGGATAATCGGCATCTCTGGATGTTGAGAAACCTTAAGAGCCTGAAAAGCGAAATTTCCGACCCCAGTCAGCGGATCCAAGTGAAGAAGACTCATCCCGTCTGCAGACATAGGCGAAACAAACCCAGTTTGTGACGTTGCAGTTGCCATTCCATAACCTCTTAGAACAATCGATAGGAAAACAGAGACTGGACGCTATACTTATACAAACGAGCTGGAGAGTGACTCATCTAGTCATCTCCCCCAAAAAATCAGTACCATGGATATCCCTAGCTAATCCTGAGAGAAAACTGCGCGGGGAACTGTTTTGAAAAACGTTCCTGCCAATGCAGACACCATCAACTCCAGCATCGATGCCCACACGAATGCGTTTACGTATCTCATTGTCGTTTTGTGCCGCTCCCCCCGCCATAACGAACAAAGAATCGGCCCCCACCTCTTCCATCAAGCTGTACCAGTCCTCCTTGGCTGGCGGTTGCCGCAGTTTAATGATTGAAGCTCCCAGATCGATCAAAGTTCGGCAGATGTCTCGATGTGTTTTTACCCAGACTCGACTCTCCATAGGACAATCATCTATGGCAAGCATGACCATCACCGGTAGCCCAAAATAATTTGCAGCACAGATCTGCTTTGAAAGAGAACTGAGGTTATCCGCAAATACGCCCGCTCCAGCATTGAATTCGAAACTTAAAGCATCAGCACCAAGCCGTGTTGCTTCTTCCGCCTCCACTAACACAGGTTTGACCGAGGGATTTGCTGCATGACGAGATGACCCATTGGACTGAATGATTACCGGAGTGTCCAACACAAGGCCACGCCTCGTCAGAAGAGCAAGCGCGCCCCTATGTAGGACTAGTGCATTGATGGATGGATGATCTATCCACCCTGAAGTTTTCGCGTACGATTCAAACCCCGGCAATGGCCCCCCAGTGAACCCGTGATCGAGGGCAATCATCACTGTTTTTCCACTGCTCCGATCCAGCAACCGATTCAAACGACGTTTAGAACCTGTTTCCACTGCATTCCCTTTCCCGATTTGATCCGTTAGTCCTGCTGTCTTTTTCTTCGCTTGTATTCCGCGTACGTCTTGGGACCAGGTTGTTTCTTTAGCCACCGCCACTCTTGCTGAACCTCATCTCGTGTCATTTCGCTGTTCACCGGGTCAGCTCTCAGATCCGTAATGAAGTTATTCATCCGTGCAGAAGGAACCTGCGGGAGCCTTCCTTCCTGATGCATAAGTTTGCTCAAGTGATCAACCACGTCTTGGTACGTAAAGACCGCTTGGCGTTCCTGCTGTTTTCTCCTCCAGTCGTTGAGCCAGTACCACTGACCAGACTTCTTTTTGATGCCAGGTGAGGAACTGCGCACCGCATCGAGAAGAAACTCCTTGGTTTCCTTGTCGTCCACATAGTTTCGGACCTGTTCATCTAGAGCTAATCTGTCTCTTTCTTCTCCTTTGTTTCTTGGCAAGGTCGGTTGACTAGTTGGAACAACACCTGTCTCAAGGAATGATCTGATCAGATCTTCAACCTCGAACTTCCTACGGTTTCCTACAGAAATGCCGATCTCTCGAGCAAACCGCTTCAACTCTGCAGCATAAAAGTATCCATCATCGAATTCCTTTACGCTCATGTCCCGTCGCAGCGCAGCGGTACCACGCTTCTTTGTTCGTTGCACACTCAAAGGTCCGCCCCTTTCTTTTTCATAAAGAACATTAGGAACAAGTCTCCTTGATCAAAGGGGTAAGAATCGGTCGTGGGCCAAGTTCCTGGAACATAACCGTCTCACCCCTTCGAATGTTTTGCACTGTATTCATCCACAAGACGGGTTTGGTGAGTTGCTCTACCATTAGGTCTTTTATCCCCGAGGGATCCTCCGGAAAGGGTTCTGCTGTAGCGTTTGAAAAGACGGGGCATCGCGGCCTATGGAACTCGATGTTTGCGTCCTCCAATCGACTACGGAAACGTTCTGCCGCCTCGAGCATGTACCTGCTATGAAAAGCAGCTCCGACCCTCAGTACAATGGCGCGCCCAATCCCTAAAGCGTTGATTCTTGACTCAAGTTCGTTGGTTCGGCCAGAAGGGCCTGCAAAAACAAGCTGAGTAGGCGAGTTGATTGAAGCAGTATCAAAGTCGGAAAATTCTTCAGCGACCAAATCCAAGACAACTTCCGTATCCGAGATATTCGACACCGCGACCATTCCGCCCAAAGAGGGCTGACCATCAGGGGTCTGAGACATACAGCGTCCCCTCTCCCAGGCGATCCAGAGACCTGTGGCAAAATCAATGACTCCCGCAGCAACCAAGGCGTTCAGCTCGCCGAGTGAATGACCTGCGGCAGCATCAGGCTGGATCCCCATCCGTTCGAAAGAGAGGTAATTAAGAGCGTTTACAAAAAACAGGGCCGGTTGAGTATTGTGTGTCTCCCGAAGTTGAGACTCGTTAAGTTCACATAGATCACGGATGTCTAGCCCCAAGACTGACTTAGCCGTTTCAATCTGTCGGGAAAACCGTTCAAAGAGATTGGTACCCATTCCTGAATATTGTGCACCCTGCCCCGGGAAGACAAAGGTAATCATTATCTAGACCTTTCAATCTGGTTATCAACCGCCTGCCGGATGATACGACCAAGATCAGGGCACGCAGTTTGAAGGAAGAAATGCCCGCCCTGGACAAAGGTGGCATTGAAATGCCCCTTGGTGAGATGCTCCCATTCCAAGACCCTAGTCGGAGGGGTCTCTGGATCATCCAGACCAGCAACGGCTGTTATGTCTACGTTCAATGGAGCGATTCTCGTGGTAGACCAATTATCAATCAAATAGAACTCGGTCGCGATGCTATCAAGGACAGGCTCCATAATGTCAGGATTTTGGAGAACAGCCTCAGGAGTGCCCTGAAGTTTTCTTAGCCGGTCAATAACAGAAGCATGCGACATCAAAGCTCTTCCCCCAGATAAAGGATCCGAAGCAGTAGGGGCTGTTCTAGCTGCAACGATTACCTCGACCAAAGGTAGCTCTTCGTAATGGTCTCTGGCAGTCAGATAGGCGACTACCCCTCCCATTGAGTAACCCAAAATAATCAGGGGCACACTACCCCCCACCTCTGCTGCATGACCCGCAACCGCTGCGACCACAGACGCGTAGCTCTCGAGACTCTCCAGCGGAGGTTCATGATGCCGAGTCCCACGCCCCGGCGGTTGTAATACGATGACATCAAGATGGCTCTCATAGCCAATCTCAGTCAAGAGCGGGAAAAATGCACTCGCATTTCCTCCAGCGAACGGGATGATTAATAGGCGTGCTAGAGGTTGGTTTTTTGCCCTTCTATGCAAACCAATCCAAGACAGACCACCACTCCATTCAGGGCGACCTGGAGGAACAACCTCAACTTGGGAATGCATATCCGAGATAGCAGCGAAACCAACGTCAGGTTTTGAACTGTTCACCATCGAAACCCCTTCAATATAGAACCTTCCAGATCCTCCATCCCTTGCAGAGAGTCGACCAGGCTCATTCGGTTCCGAACAGGATCACCTCGGTTCCACAATTCGTATACGTGGAGCCTACTACCAAACTCTGCAGTGGTTAGGTTTCGAACTGCCTGGAAAACAACTGCCTTCTCCTCTGCGTCGATGCCTGCACCACCCATATACCTATTGATGAGTGCAGCCAGCTCAGGCTGATCAAAATCAACCTTTCCGGGGACCATGATCGCACCCGAGCCGCTAATCTTCGTGAGAATCTCTGTGATCCGACCACTAATCTGAGCGGCGAACGTGTCGAGAGCAAGCGTGGAACCTGGAGCCCAGAGACCTCCATTCGTTCGAGAAGCCTCGTCAAGCAAACCCCTGAGGGAAAGCCGTACTAGTTCGACATACTGCGCTATCTCTCCGATACCGCTCTTGATTTCGCGAAACGACTCCACCCCAATTGCTCGAGCAGCTAGCCTTGCTACGCCAAGGGTAAAACGTAGTCTGTGATAGAACCTGATCTGGCCAGCATAAAGAGACCACTTATTTAGGTTCCAAAAACCCTCCACCGCTGTTTCGGCATCATCAAGAAGAAATACTCGCTCAAAGGGAATGAAAACATCATCGAAAAACATCATGGCATCCTGCTCATCAAAGCGATCCGCCAGCTCAGAACTGCCTGCCTTTCTCCCAGCCATGGATGGGCGAGTATAAACGCTCAGCCCAGGGGCATTCATAGGTACAGAGAACCAGCAAACATGCTCAGCAAGTTCTCGTCGGGCATACGTGGGAGACATGTAGATCAAAGCATCATGCGCGTAAGGGGCCATGGTAGCGAGTTGTTTTGCGCCCCTTACTACGATGCCATCCGAATCCCTCTGAACAACCCGTAGCGCCATGTCCGGATTTTCCTTGACACTAACCGAGCGATCCATCTGTGGGTCACCGATCGCATGGGTCAGTATCAAGTCGTTGTCCTTGCAATACTGAAAGTATCCTTCAACGTTTTCGGCGAACCTAACGTCCACGTCGGCCAACCGTGATCGATAATCCCACAGACCAACCATCACATTTGCCATGAAGTCTGGATGCCTTGGCATTAAACCGTTAGTAGCTGCCATCCACCTGTGTGTAGCTGTAAACTTCTCCTCGAGAATTTCCTTTGTGTACGGGAGTGAATACGACTTACTCGTCCTTGGTCCGTTACTAGACTGCTCCGTTACGGCAGTTGCCATAGGCTCGTCATGCTGTAAATCCTGCAGCTCAGCAAGAAAACGAAGGGGAGGCAACATGTTTGGATGCTCAGTAACGTCAACCAACTCCCCTTCATGCCAGACCCTGCGCCCATCACGAAGGCTATTCAGCAAACGGTCACTCGTCCAGATGCCCTGAGCCTGTTGCGACGAAGCCTCCCCGGGTGGCCATTTGGGGATATCCATTTGGGCTGAAAATTTAGACACTCTTGGTTTCCTCCTCATTAGTGACAGGCCCCGAAGAACCCAGTCTTTCTATGAACGCCTCATACTCGGCAATGAATATCTCCGGATGTGTAAGATACGGAAAATGTCCTGCTCCCTTTACACAGACCCTGCGCGTACCCTGGAGGGCTTCAGAAATCTCGATGGAATGCCTGGGATCGATGATTTGGTCGGCATCTCCATAGAGACACAAGGTTGGGGCTGTAATTCGATTCAAGACAGGCATCATGCTAATTCCCATCATCTCATTGAGATAGCGAAGCGCCACGAGGAAGTTAGCCTTTTGAGAGTCGAGAAGCAGCTGACGGCAGTCATTCACAAATGAGCCCGCTCCATTCTTTCTTCCGCCTGATGTTGCATCTAAGACTGCATCGAAGTCACGATGAAGAGTGGCGATGGAAGATTCAGCAAGATCCTGAAAATCCTTTGAACTCATAGTCGAAGGGTCTCCAGCATCGAGATCCGAAGCATCATGGAAAGCGCCAATCAGCGTTAAGGAAGCGGTCTCCGCAGGGTAATCAGCAGCGAAATGCATAGCGGGTACGGAACCTAAACATGATGCTGCTAAGTGAACCGCCCCTGTGATACCCATGGCCTTCAGTGCCGCTCTTGTGGCACGCGCCACCCCCCGATTATCGCAACCAGTTATTGGAGTACTTAACCCATAGCCCGGTTGATGAACCACAATAAGCTCATGTTCATCCGTCAAACTAGAGTTCATCACATGGAGCCAAACAGGGGCAGTCAAGGCAACAGCGCACAGCAAGACAACAGGATCTCCCTCTCCAACCCTGAAAACTTCAACTTCCGCACCGCCTTCGAGCTCGACAAGGCCGTGAACAAGATCCCCCTTTGAGAATGCACCACTGCCAAGATTCAGCCCCGCAGCGGAACGTAAACGATCCTCGTCAAACAACCGAGGGTAGCTGCGGAAAAAATCCTCCATCTGATGCTGCGGAACCCTACGTAGTATCGAAAAACTAGCATTGTTTCCTTGAGAAG
This sequence comes from Corynebacterium sp. KPL4035, assembly GCF_037908325.1. Lineage (NCBI taxonomy): Bacteria > Bacillati > Actinomycetota > Actinomycetes > Mycobacteriales > Corynebacteriaceae > Corynebacterium > Corynebacterium sp. KPL4035. Next base: position 27,100 of record NZ_JBBMGF010000012.1, read on the forward strand.
GAACTGAAGTTTCTGCGTTTAATGGGGGGATGACTCCAATAAAGAGTCCTCCTGTTCATGAGAAATACTGCCTTCAACAGAAGACAACGGAGGCTCCACGGAATGACTTAACGTATTATCTCCCCCGCCCTGCAAAAGGAGTGAGATCTCTGGGTGGTCTCGCTCAATAGCTTCGGCAATGTGCCTTAGATTGCTATTGTCCAACAACAAGGCAGTGGGCACCGGGCCAAGCTGCTCCTCTATAGTAGCCTGGATGTTTACGATAAGGAGAGAATCCACGCCATAGTTCAGGAGATCAGTATCGGGATCCAAAGATTCGGGTTCTGTCCGGAGAACCTCAGCAAAAAGATTTCTTAGATTCTCTAACACTTTCTCTCTAGAACCCATACCCTCTTCACTCACGACGAGGGAGGTTGCCCCCACTTCAATAGCATTCCCACCCTCAACCTCTTCAGCCGAAAAACGCAATCCCTCGGATGTTTTAGGATCAGCAACACTCAATGCGCGTGGATCCTCACCGCTGGGTTCAAGAATGTCGAAGCCCATTCGCGCTAAGGCATGATCTTCTGCAATCGCGAAAACCGCATTGGCTTCTTTTCCGTTCAACACTGAGTTAAGGGCGGAGACTCCCTTGCTTGAATTAATTAAGCCAATTCCTTTAACACTGAGTCCCTCAGCAACCTCAGTACCAATTCCTTCCCAGAATCCCCAGGCAACAGCATAGATTGGCAGATCTCTCGCCACAGCCTGTCCAGCAACTCCAAGTTGATAAGAACACCCAGCAGTATAGGAAGACCATCCCACACTGCCTACATACGCATCAAAGGAAGAGAAGAGGAGAACGAAGTCAAGGTCTCTCGTTTTTGCAAGTTCGACAACAGAGTCAGTCCCCCCAACTTTTCCACTAATCCCCTCTCTAAAATCCTCCTCCGTCACATCTGGTATCCGACGGATGTCCCTGTTCATCGTCAAATGAAGAATCCCATCTAATGGGCCAAACTGTTCCTCACCGTAACCAACCACTTCTTGTAGCGCCCGGAAATCGCAGACATCGGCACAACCATGCCAGACATCCCCTCCCAGAGAGCGCACCTGATCGATTACCTGTTGAGCTCCAGAGGAAACTTCGCTCCTAGATACCCAGGTGATTCTTGCCTGATGAGTCTTAGCTAGCTGCAGACTTAGCTGTCGGCCGATCGTTCCGGGGCCACCGATCATGAGATAATGACCCCCTCGTCGGAACCTAGAGGATGTTTTATTTATGAAGACTGTCTCTTGCAGAGTCTCACGGAAAATCTCCTTGTTCCTTAAAGCTAGTGGCCTGTCCAATCGGCCCCAGGTCAACACCCTGGAAATAGCGTCGGCCTCTTCACCCGAGATCCCACTCTCCGACTCAATATCTAGGTGAGCTACAGACCCCCTCAACTCCCGTGACATAGTATGAACGTAACCAGGCAGTCCAGACGGTGTGGTCACAGTTTCTAAGGGCCCCACCGCGCCCCGAGTCACAACCGTTACGTCAGTGTTTCCTTGGCCACCTTCCGCCCGACTTGCCATTTCCTTCGCAACTGCGTGTAGTGCAACTACTTCTTCCGCTGCGCGGCCTTCACGGCCGCCAGCAACGAACACAATCACATCTGGTTTATCTACCAAGCGAAGACAGCTTCGAAGCCCAGAATAGTCGCCAAGCCGGATCGACCATCCGCCGTCTTTAAATAGATGGCTGTTGCCGGTAGATGTCAGTATCACCGTCTGACAGTCGGCTTTTCGGAAACGAGGGGTCTGCTGAAGAATAGAAGCTTCTTGCTGGCTAGAAGCAAAGAATAATACACGCCGGGGGGTTGGATTAGGTTCCTCCGACGGCTTAAAATGGCACCATTGACTCTCGAAACGGCGAAGCTCGCCTGGCGCAGTGGGAACAAGGCTTGAGACGATCAAAGCGTTGCACGTCAGAATGGGATCATTTCTCTTATCGACGACCATCAAGCACAGATAGTCACCGAATCTCTGCAGGATGAATGACCCCTCTTGTGGAAGTACACGATGCCCGACCACTTCACCAGTGAGAATCGGTTCATACCGAAGGTTAAAAGCATCCACCGCAGAATCTAGCATCTCCTGCAAGAGTGTCGACGGGGTTGGGTTTGACCCTAGACTGAACTCGACCAGCGCTTCCTCCTCAGCCGCGCCTAACTTCGCCTCATGGCAATCGGCAGAATCCTCCGCCTCAGGAACACTCTCTTGGGCCGCCCCCATCGAGATGGTTGCGAATCCTGCAGATGGCACATTGGAGACTTTCGCTTCAGCAACCAAACCATCGCCTACAAAACAATCAAGGTAAAGCGCTGCCTGTAGTTCCTGGCATTCAACCCTGATACTTCGGACTTCATCTTCTTTCAGAAATCTACAATCCTCTTTCTGTTCGATTCTGGCGACGAACGTCTCAGCACGCTTTCCAGCATTTTCGACTAACGCGCCGACTACCCTTGCCTGTTTGCCCACAGGGGTTTGCACAAAGCGCTCGGCGCTTCCTCCAGTCCCCCCTACATCCACAGACAAACTCTTCGCCCGAGAATCGCCAGGCCTCTCCTGTGGTGCCCAGCAAACCTTATGATCAAACGGATACAGCGGAGGATTGGCCTCCACCGAGGGTCGAACCGGGGGATCACTCCATTCCACATCAACCCCTTGCACCCATAATGACCCAAGCTTCCCAAGGTTCCTCTGAGCTATCAAACGACCGATGTACTCTTGATTGACTTCCTTCGAAGCTAAGGAAGAGTCAGATTTTGCCACCCTCCCCTGAAGAACTCCGTCGCGTCCTGTAATAACTGACTCGTAATCCAACGAGACTGATCTCAGATGCGAGAGAAAAGCCTTCGGACTCTCCGCGAGAATGGCCAGCCGGTACTCCATCGAGTCCCGCCCAGTACGAGTCGCATACGATAGAGAGCTGAACCACTCCCGTTCCGCTTGCTCTGTACGCGGTAAGCACCCTGGGATAGCACAGCGTTGAACCGACTGAACCAAATCATCCACTGTCCGACAACCAAGGACTACTTCTGTACTCAAAACCACCCCCGTAAAGCGACAGATCGCTGATACCAGCCTCTCCACTTCATCATCCTCAGGAAGTAAGGTACCGAGACTATCCTCTGGTTCTACAAACCGAACTGCAATCCCTGCAGTATCTGCTACAACCCCAGTTACTACCCTCTCAAGCTCCTTAGCACGATCAGTGTTGCCGCGGTTTAGGAAAGACTCGACCAGTTCGATGTATTGCCCGACGAGCAAACGGAGGGACTCGACGGAAGCCGCCGATAAAAGGAAAATCTCTTCTCTATCTTGAGCCCGCTTTTCTGCACCGTCCGAGGAAATCCCCTCCTCCTCAGGAACAGACTCGAGCAGCACCGTAGCATTCGTGCCTCCTGCACCAAAGCAGTTAATCAACGCTCGGTATGGTTCACCACGACCCTCAGCGTTCCTTTGCGGCACCCACGGTGAAACCGAATCTTGCAACCTAAATGGACTGTTCCCAAAATCGATGTTTTCATTCACATCAGATGAATGTATAGACGGCACAAGAGTCTTGTTCCGCATCTGTTCAATGACCTTGACGACTCCAGCAATACCAGCTGCAGACTCGAGATGGCCCACGTTCGACTTCACGGAACCGATCGGAATATCTGCGCTGCTTACCCCTTGCCGTTCAAAAACCCTTGTGAGAGAACGAACCTCTATAGGATCCCCAAGAACAGTTCCTGGAGCATGAGCTTCCACGTAATCAATCTTCTCCGCTGGCGTCCCTGAGGATGCAAGAACGTTATCCATGAGAGAAACCTGAGCCTCAACATTCGGCATCGTAAAGTTTGACACCCTTCCCCCATGGTTAACCGCCGTCCCTTTTACGATCGCAAGGATCCTGTCACCGTCTCGCTCAGCTGCACTTCTTTTCTTAATCACAAGTGCCCCTGACCCTTCTGAAGGAACGTAGCCATCGGCATTAGCGGAGAAGGGCTTACACCGACCATCACGCGCTGCGAATCCTGTACGACACAACACAAAGTACTTATTTGGATGGGTAGTGAGGTTTACCCCTCCGACTACAGCCATGTCACACTCATCAGCACGGAGGCTCTGAATGCCAAGATGAAGCGTAACTAGAGAGCCCGAACACATCGTGTCAACAGGAATTGAAGGTCCCGTCAGGCCGAGGGCGAAGGATGCCCTGTTCGCAATCGTTGCATATGACGCTCCCGCATCAGCCGTCATAGACCCGTAATGCTGGTAAGACCCCCACATGGCTGCGACGTATAAACCAATACGCTTCCCCTCACGCTTTTTTCGAGGATATTGCGCATCCTCAAGCGCATGGTAAACAGTCTCTAAGAAAACCCTTTCCTGGGGATCTATCGAATTCGCCTCAAGCCTAGACATATTGAAAAAAGCTGGGTCAAATAGACGGTGATCAGGAATAAACCCTCCCCATCTACTGTAAGAACGTCCAGGGATCCCAGCACGCTCATCCCAGAAATTCCTCCAATCCCACAGCCGGGAAGGAATCTCTTCAATACAATCTTTCCCCTCATTGAGGTTAGACCAATATTCTGCAATATCATCAGCCATCGGAAATTGGCCAGCCATTCCAATGACCGCGATATCATCGTCATCGGCACGCCCTTCATTCACTGTAGGACACTCCATTCCCTCTGAACTGTCACTTGCCGTTGGCTCCAAGCTCAAGGAATTGTCCTGTTTTGTAAAGATCGCCGGAGCTACCCCCACAGCGCCACTTTCAGGTTCACTACCGACTGAAACAACGGACGGCTCGGACCGTAAATCCCCTTCCAATCCGTCATCAATGTTCACGCCAATCTCAAACGACGGAGCAGACGACGAGGGCGACGTTTCACTGAAAAGACCCTTCTTTACCCCCTCTTTCTCGTCGTACACCATCTCCAGATATTCAACCAGTTCAAACACTGTCGACATCTCAAACAGCAATGACTTGCTCAGAGGACCATAAATCCTCTCAAGCCTCTCAATAATCGCCACACGAAGAACCGATTCAACGCCCATATCATGAAAACTAGAGTCAGGAAAAATTGAATCTGAGGTAACTCCTGTCTCCGCAGAAACAGCGTCGATGACAGCGGCCAGATGCTTGCTTGACATAGATGTTGACAAGGGACCCCCAACTATGCGGTTTCAGCCTCCTGGCACGCACGTCTGGAAAGTTTCAAGGAGGCTAGTTACGAGAATAAGTTGACTCGGCTGGACAGTTCATCCGTTGACGTTATGGGTTCAATTTAGCACAGGTTGAGACGATCCCCGCAGAGTAAATAGATTGTTAACATCATGTTCAAACGCTATTCACCATCCAAGATGGAGTACTGGATACCAGCAGCAGTCGTCCACGACATATAACATCACAAGGACGAATAACGCTCCTCAAGAAGGCGGGATGATCCACACATCCAGATAAAGTCCCAGCCAACCTCGCCCGATAAAGAGCTTAAGTTGTTAAAATGCATGCGATAACGTCCCCTGTTGGCTTTCCAGCCTTTAAGCGACGTTTTCCACCCCAACATGATTGGGTCTTCACCCAAATTCTGGCAAAACTTACCCAAAGGCCCCTATCGATGAAAATCAACTCCATCCTCGTGGCTAACCGTGGGGAAATTGCTGCCCGTGTCATCAGAACGATTCGCGACCTCGGACTGAGATCCGTAGCCGTTTACTCACCTTCTGATGCTCAAACGCCAGCCGTGGAGCTTGCCGATGATGCTTACGTGCTGGAGGGAAGCACCCCTCAAGAAACCTATCTCAACACTGACAAGATCATCGACATTGCCAAGCGATCCGGCGCAGAAGCAGTCCACCCTGGTTATGGTTTTCTTTCAGAAAGCCCCAGTGCTGCGCGGTCCATCACAGAGGCTAATCTGGTTTGGCTAGGCCCCTCAGCCGAGACCATCGAGCGTTTAGGAAACAAGCTAAACGCTCGTCGGTTAGCTCAAAGAGCAGAGGTCCGCACCATCCCCGGATCCATGCAACCAATTTGTGACATGAATGAGGTAGATGGGTTTGTAGACACACATGGCTTTCCGGTGATTCTCAAGCGTTTCGATGGTGGCGGCGGACGTAGTATAGAAACCCTACACAGTAAAGAAGATATAGAAGACTTTGGTAAGCGCCACGCAGTGACTGGAGGCGACATTGATCGGTTCTTCATTGAAAAACTAATAAATTCTGGAAGGCATGTTGAGACTCAATGCATGCGTGACACTAGAGGGAACTTCAGCCTTGTCACTACGCGTGATTGCTCCGTCCAGCGACGACACCAGAAGATCATCGAGGAGGCCCCAGCCCCTTTTATCACAGAGCCAACCCTTGCAACCCTAAGAAATTGGTCACGGAAGCTATTTGAGCATTCCAACTACGTTGGAATCGGAACCTGCGAGTTTCTGCTAACCAAAGGCGGAGAAGTTTTCTTTCTAGAAGTCAACCCTCGTATCCAAGTGGAGCATACCGTTTCTGAGGAAATCACAGGAATCGATCTAGTGGAGGCTCAGATCATCCTTGCAACCGGTGGCACACTTCCAGATGTGCCAGAGCCGCGGGGTCATTCGATCGAGCTACGGATCACTTCTGAGGATCCATCCAACAACCTAACTCCCGCCTCAGGAAGTATTCATGAACTCGCCTGGCCTATCGGCCACGGGGTGCGCATAGAGTCGGGGATTAGCCTTGGCGGCGAAGTAAACCCAGAGTTCGATTCGACGGTCGCCAAGCTAGTTGTAACCGGACCAAACCGTGCCCGTTCGATTGCTCGGGCCCATCGGGCTCTCGCGGAGCTAAAGATTAAAGGAGTAACGACCTGTGCCCCACTGTTGCATGTTGTTTTAGAGCACCCAGATTTCAACGCTAGTAACCGGTCTGGGATGAAGATACATACCCGTTGGCTGGAAGAGGAGTTGTTGGAGTCTCTTACCGAAAAGGAACTAGAGAGTCTCGGCAGGGTTACTCCGGAGGGAGACCAAAACATGATGCTCAGTGACTGGACAGCGCACAGTATCGTTGACCCGACCCAAACCTTTCGCGCACAGATCGATGATCGGTTGCACAGAGTTTCGTTCCCAGACGGGATTCCCATCCCCAAAACCACCACCTCCTCATTGAATCCTGCCAACCTTTCCTGTATTGACTGTTCCACCGCTACCGGCGAGAAAAAGCGTCAGCGCGTGCAACCGCTGCGTAACTCAGGCCAAGTAAGGAGGAGACAAGCCTCTCTCTCCGAAGTAGGACAGAATGAACTCACAAACAAGGGCGAGGTTTTTGCTCCTAAACAAGGCATCGTTGTTCGTGTATGTGTTGAGCATGGGCAGCAGATCAGGAAAGGTGACATTGCTATTGTCTTGGAAGCAATGAAGATGGAAACCTACGTTCACGCCCCAGTCTCTGGAACTCTAACCAGCATCGACGTTCAGATTGGTCAAAAAGTATCCGCAGGAACTCCCTTGATGTGCATTAAGACAAGCGAATAAATCATCCCCGCAAGAAATAGGTCTAGGAATGACAGACTTAACACAACCTTTTCATGTAGGCAGTCTAATCGATTACTCCACACTATCGTCTTATGCCGATTCAAAAGCAGAATCAGTACAACATCCCAAAGGAAAACTGACAGCTCGAGAGCGAATAGCCCTACTCTGCGATGAGGGATCCTTCATCGAGCATGGTCGTTTCTTCGGCGGTGACCCAGCTCAAGGTTTTCTAGGTTCCGCCGCCGTGACTGGATTTGGATCAGTCGCGGGGCGTCCTGTCGCCGTATACGCACAAGATTTCTCCGTAAAGGGGGGAACCCTCGGAAGGGTAGAAGGCGAGAAAATCACCAGCCTAATAAACAGTGCTATCGAGCAAGGAGTGCCATGCTTCTCATTGTTAGATTCCGGCGGAGCACGCATCCAGGAGGGCGTTGGGGGCTTAGCAATGTACGGTCGAATCTTTCGCGCCTCCTGTCGAGCTTCTGGATATATCCCTCAAATCTCTCTCATACTTGGACCATGCGCGGGTGGTGCCGTTTATTCGCCAGCTCTTACCGATTTCGTCATTATGACCGAGAGAAACTCTCATATGTTTATCACTGGCCCTGACGTCGTACGCGCCGTCACCGGTGAGGAAGTCAGCCTTGACGATCTAGGCGGAGCGAAAATGCACGGTGCTGTTTCTGGCGTAGCACACTATCTCGCCCAAGACGAAAGGGATGCTCTCGACTATGCTCGATCCTTGCTAAGTTACCTTCCCCAGAACTGCAACAGTAAGCAAGATCCATACACATACATCCCCCCTTACCAAGACGAAGAGTCTGCGCGCAACGTCGGTGAATTTGTACCCCAAGACTCTCGCATACCTTATGACGTTACTGAAGTGATTAAAGCACTCGTCGACCATGGTGAGTTCGTCGAGACTCACGAACACTGGGCAAAATCAGCTGTTACAGGGTTTTCTTGCATCGATGGACGGCCCATCGGAATTGTTGCCAACCAGCCACTGCATAATGCAGGCACCCTTGACGTCGAGTCTTCCGAGAAGATCGCCCGTTTCGTGCGCTGTTGTGACGCTTTTGGCCTACCTGTGGTCACCCTCGTCGATGTACCTGGCTACCTTCCTGGCGTCGAACAGGAACGCGCTGGAATCATCCGTCGTGGCGCTAAAGTCATCCACGCGTATGGAAACTCAACCGTCCCACTGATCACAATAATCACACGAAAAGCTTACGGTGGAGCATACATAGTGATGGGCTCTAAAGGTATTGGCGCAGACCGCACCTATGCTTGGCCCAAAGCAGAGATAGCAGTGATGGGGGCCGAAGGGGCTGTCCAGATACTGAAAAAGCGAGATCTAGAATCCGCTCCGAAAGAGCATAGAGCAGCCATTGCCCAAAAGCTGTCCAAAGAGTACGCTGCTCAACACATAAATCCCAACCTTTCCGTTCAAATGGGAGAGCTAGATGGGGTCATTAGCCCTTCAGAAACTCGTAGCGCCATTACCACTGCACTCTCCCAGTTAACAACCAAGAACCGCAAGGACGGCCGCCTTAAGTACCATTCCAACAGCCCCTTGTAGAAAAGACCCTTCACCCCTTGGCTAATGTCAAATGGGAGACCTTCAAGGTCTACAAACACCCCTTCCTTGCCCCGTCCCTCTCTAACAAACGCGATACCATTACAGACGCATCAAACATGACGCCGCCATGATCGGCAGAGCGCGCCACACAACTGCTAGACCAAAGTTAATTTTACGGTTACTAAAGGTAAACCACTAGTGTATGCAGGTTGAATTAAAAAATCACAGGTGTACACGCAACAAGGGGTCAGGTAGCGTGAAACATGCAAAGTTAGCACCCCGGTCGCTGTTCAGTCGAGCAACCTATACCAGCACGAAGACTGTAGAAGGAGAACAATGAGGCTAACCGTTTTATTCCTTGGAATGTTTGCGGTGGGAGTTGATGGTTTCGTAATTGCCGGAATCCTCACTCCAATTTCAGAGGATCTTGGAGTAAGCGTTTCCACAGCGGGTCTATTAGAAACATCTTTCGCGTTAGCTGTCGCTTTGCTTGCACCGTTTGTGCTAACCTTCATGGGTTCGGTCAAGCCCCGAAAAGCCCTGGTTGCCAGTCTCATTCTTTTCACGGTCTTCAATCTCGTCTCTGCATTTGCACCATGGTTTTGGCTTGTACTGGTTGCTCGAGTACTGGCCGCGATCAGCGTAGGAGTGTTCACAGCCACCGCCCCCGTCGCAGCTTCGATGTCTGTACAGCAAGAAAAGCAAGGCCGCGCTTTAGCCATTGTAACTTCGGGGATGACAGCAGGAATCGTACTTGGTGTCCCGATCGGCATTATCCTCACAAACGAGCTAAGTTGGCGTTGGAGCTTTACACTCGTGGCAATGCTGGGGCTAATCGCAGCGATCGGATGTAGCACTCAATTTGCAGGTCTCCCCGCCCCTCCCCCAGCAACCATGAAAGAAAGGGGTCGAGTAGTGACTCGCCCCGCGATTCTTTTAATGTTGATCACCTTGTTGATCTGGATGGTAGGCGGATACGTGCTTTACATTTACATGGGGCCAATGCTGGAGTCTGTGGCCGAGCTCTCCTCAGAGTCCCTGCCCTACATTTTCTTTGGCTTTGGAGTCATGTCCATCATTGGCAACCTATTGGGGGGCGTGGCAACGGATCGGTTGGGAGTGACGCCCACATTACTAATCGGCCTTCTAGGTGGAGGATCCGGGTTGGCCCTTTCATCTCTGTTCGGCCACAACCAGGTAGGAGTCGTCGTTGCCGTTCTCATATGGTCATTGGCAGGCTGGATGCTCACCCCTCCACAACAGTTCCGTTTGCTCGCCCAAGCCCCCTCACAAGCGCCCGTTCTAATGTCACTGAACGCTTCCGCCCTATATCTAGGAATGGGTCTTGGTGGTTTAATCGGAGGACTGGTTGTACGACATGGTTCGCTGAGGGACCTCGGTTGGGTCGGTTCCATTTTCGAAGCAATCGCTATAATGCTAGTCCTTCTGCAAACCAGAATTGGTTCCCAGGAAAACAAAACCGCAGGATCTAACTCCAAACAGAAAGAAGACTCTGTTGCCTAACTTAGAAGCTCCATCATCCCTCATCCACGCCTGGTTTGAGATGAATGACAAGCTGGAATCATCCCTCTTTGAGCGTCTATCAAGGTCAGCATACACGGGAGTGGTGCTTTCCCTGAGTCAATTCCAAGAGACAAACCAATTCATGCCCGCCACCCTCAAAAGAGTGGTTCGGATCAGTTCAAACGAGTTAGCCTCGACTGAGGAATTCATAGACATCATCCAATCTACTAACGACAACGTGTGCGTAGTGATCGCCAGTTCGGATATGGATGTGCTTGAGACAGCGCGTTGTCATAGCCTTGAAACCTGTTTGGAATCCAGGATCACAAACGCCGAGACTCTCGAACAAGCCATTTCAGATGGGCGCCGGCACAATTTCCTCCTTCTACACTTTGCCGATCCAACCAACATTCCTATGGAACTGGTTTTAGCAGAGCTTCAGGATTCTGAGACAGTCGTCCTCAAGTCCATTGAGGAGAACGATGTCGAAGGTGCCATGGTTTCCTTAGGGGTAATGGAGAGTGGTTCTGACGGAGTCCTTTTCACCCCGAGCAGGCAGGACATCGCCGATCAATTCTTGCAAGGACTCTCTGAAGCAAAAATGCAAGCCTTGGATATCCAACCAGCACGTATTATCCGAACTTCGTCCGTTCAGATGGGCCATCGAAGCTGCATTGACGCAGTCACACTTTTCACCGAGCAGGAGGGTATTGTCGTAGGTTCTACGTCTCAGGGAGGATTCCTTTGTTGCTCCGAGGTCTTCGACCTCCCCTATATGGATAAACGACCCTTCAGAGTCAATGCTGGAGGCGTTCACAGCTACGTATACCTTTCTAATGGTCGCACTCGCTATATGTCAGAGCTAAGGGCCGGGGATGAGGTTTCCATCGTTAGCACTGACGGGACCGCCCGTAACGCAACCGTCGGACGCGTGAAGACCGAGGTGCGCCCTCTCCGTCTTTTGGAAGCAGAATTTGATACCGGCGAAAGAATCAACGTCGTCTTACAAGACGATTGGCATGTTCGAGTTTTTGGAACAGATGGAACACCAATCAACATCACTGAACTGCGCACAGGAGATGAAGTCCTTGCACACTTGACAACACCTGGGCGACACGTGGGAATACCAATCAGAGAAACAATCAAGGAAAACTGAACCACTGTTGCTCTCTTAAGAGAGCAACAGCTTACTAATGTCTGGGTGACGCTCACCACTGTCATCATTATTACCTTCCCGAGCCAACCTCCATTCGTTTACACAGGTAGAACACTAGTATTATAACAAGGGAACAACGGGCAAATTGGGTTCTTCGTCAGCTAGGTCTGTACACTGTCAATCAGTATTCGCTGAGATCAGAAACATTCAGCCCCATGGAAGATACCATGTCATCGATTTGTTTTGTCCTGAAATCTCAGCACTAGCCATTCCTGGCCAGTTTATAGGCGTTCAACTCAAGGAACCAGCCGTCACTCGACGATGGTTAAGCATCAAGGGGTGCGATAGGAGGAGAGGGCTTGTCTCAGTTTGTGTAGCAGAAACGGGAGGAGCGATAGACTCGTTTTTCCACACCACAGTGGGGGAAAACGTGAGCCTTTTAGGACCTTTGGGGAACGGCTTCCCCACTGACGACTACTCCCGGATATTACTCGTGGCTGGTGGCCATGGTTCTGCCCCGCTCTCTTTCGTAGCCACAGATGGAATCAGCAAGAACAAGAGAATGCGACTCCTCATCGGGGCAAGAAGCGCTATGGACCTCTTTCTGCCGCCCTCTTTCTTAAAATGTTGCGAACAAGTTGAAGTATTCACTGATGACGGTTCGGTAGGGAAACGTGGCTGGGTTACTGATGAAATAGAGGAACATCTTGATTGGTGCGATACCGTTTTTTCCTGTGGCCCGAATGGTCTTCTGCGAAACCTAAGTAGCTTTACCTCACCGCTTCATATTCCCGCGTTTGGAGCCGTTGAGAAGCAAATGGGGTGCGGTTGGGGAGCTTGTTTCTCCTGCGCTGTCCCCTTATTTACAGGTAGCAATCAAGGCACCGAGCTAAAACCCTTGTGTACTACAGGACCTATCTTGGATCTTTCCTCGGTTGACTGGAGCTGTCTCGACTGATGAATTCATTCTCTTTAAGTGAACTAGCTTCCCCTAGCCCGCTGGTTGCCGCATCCGGATGCTGTTCCTTCGGTGAACATCTGAGGAGAATCGGCCAAGAATCCGAGTTTGCCGTCATAACGACCGATTCCATCGCTGAACGACCCCAGGGGCAGTCAGTTTCAAGTTTCATGGAGTATTCAACTGGCTTAATCAGTGCCGTAAGCATTGGACGGACCAATGTGAGGGAATTCCTAGAAACGAAGCTTCCAGCACTTGAGAATTGCGCCACCCCTTACTCTGTATCAATATCGGGAAGCTCCATAAGTGAATATACGCGGATAGCAAAAGCACTGCACGGGAACTGTAACCCTACTTACCTAGAGGTGAACCTATCTTGGAACAACTCTATAAACGAGGACAATTCACCTTATGCCGATCCCGCAAGCGCTGGGACGGTGGTGGCCGAAATAGGCCTATCGATGAACTACAGCATTCCAATCATCACAAAACTCCCATGGCTTGCCAATGGTCTGACAACGGTGGTTCAGGAATGTGTGAATAACGGCACTTCCGCAGTATCCCTAACTGGATCAACTGTGGGAGTGGGGCTAAACCTTAAAACTCTAAAACCTGCCTTACCTGATTCGCTTGGCATCATTTCTGGACCGGCTACAAGACCTCTCGCATTGAAAGCAATCCTTGAAACCCGCAAAGCTTTTCCTGATTTGCCCCTTATCGGAGGCGGCGGCGTTGACTCTGGCCAGGCAGCCGCTCAAATGATTGCCGCTGGCGCAGATCTGGTAAGCATTGGAACCGCTCTTCTCCAAGACCCGTTCGCCGGTTCGAGAATCAATGCAGAGTTTGCTAAATTATTGACCGATCTACATACCACGTATGCTGAGCTAAAGAATTCCGCCCATTTCTAGTAGAATACTCCCCTCTCATTCCTTAGACCAATAGTCATAAAACACAGACACTGATCGCAGTATTCAACAGGACTTTTACGCTCCGGCAGGATAACGCAAGCCTACCGATCAAGGATCGACTAGCCCCAGCCTTCATCCTCCCGCAACCTAGTCTACTGCCTCAAATCATGGTTTTGCAGAAGCCATAGGCGTCTGTTTTGCACCATCCCCCTGAAATGGACTCAAGGAAAACTGGCCTACACCCTATTGTTACGCCGGTGTGTGGCAGAATGTTTCCTGTAAAATAGGGCCGTTCATAGTATTGTTTTACACGTGTCCAGTGGGGTCTAGGCCTTATGTTTACAGAAAGTGGTGAGTGTGGTGTTGTCGTCTGATGGTTTCCATATTGAAAGTCATATTGACTCTGTGCCCGCGTTGGCGCGGGTGAAAGATCTGCATGATGGGTTGTCGTCGGGGCAGCAGGCGTTGGGCAGGATTGTACAATCCTTGCTTGCTGACGCTGATGGTCTCGACGGAGCACAGTTGGCTGACTTAGCGCGGGCGGTCGAGTCGTATCGTGATGCGGTCATTGCCCAGGAGAATGCTGCCTTTAACCCTTCGCGGGGCGAAGACTAATGGGCAATGACTCTGGTTCGCATGGTCAGCGGGTGGGCTATATCCGTGTCTCGACGGTGGAGCAGAATAATCAGCGTCAAAAAGAACCGCTCAATGCTTCCGGCAGGATTGACCGGTTCTTTGAGGATAAGATTTCCGGCCGCACTAAAACAGAGCGTCCTGGGCTTGTCGAGTGTATGGCGTATGTGCGCGACGGTGACGAACTCGTCGTCTCGTCGATTGACCGTCTCGCCCGATCGCTGACGGATCTGCGCGGTATTGTTGATGAACTTACCGACAAGGGTGTGACTGTTACTTTCCTGCATGAGAATCTCGCGTTTGCGAAAGACACTACAGATCCACGCGCGGATTTAATGCTGGGTATTTTGGGTTCGTTTGCGGAGTTTGAGCGGGCCATTATCCGCGAGCGCCAGGCGGAAGGGATTGCGTTGGCGAAAAAGGCTGGCAAGTACAAAGGCCGCAAACCAGCCCTAAACCCGCAGCAGGTAGCAGAGATTAAGCAGCGCACGCTGGCGGGGGAGTCAAAGGCAGCCTTGGCGCGAGAGTTTGGGGTCACTCGCCCTACGGTGTATCGGGCGTTGAAAAACGCCTAAAGCAGCGCAGCTGTGAGGGTAAATCAGCGTGCCCGTCAGTCCTGTCATATGTCTTGCCATATGGCGGGACATATGTTTAGGCATATGTTATAGCGTATGTTCTTGTTTATGTGGGTTTAGCTGCTGGTTTTCCCTAGAGGAGCTGAAAGCAAGAGGCAAAGTAAGCCAGTATGGGGCACTCCAACTAAAATGGAGTGCCCCATACTGGCTTTAGAGAGGGGATTTACTCCTCATCAACCGGATACTTCTTTCTCATAGTCCAATCTACCCAGAACCAAATGCAGGACACGACGAGAGCCATAATCACTCTAGGACCGGTGCCTAAATCTAGGACTAAACCGAAAAATAGGCCCAAAAGTATCGTTAATACAAGAAATATGATCAAGACAAGTCTTGGATGATATTTCTTAGGTTTTAATTTCTGCATTCATGTGCTCCAACTGGATGCGGACGATCTCCCATGTTAGGTGCAACCCTAATCTGATAGCAGGTGTTGTGCTCGTATTCAGGGACGGACTTTACTGCATTAACAAGATCAAGTGCGTTTCCGAGCGTAATGAAAATTGCTTTATTTTGAATGATGCGGTGTAGTCCCCTCCCAACACTGCAAAGATAAAGCGTACGATGAGCCCAGAATAGTAATACAAGGCCTCACTGACTAGGAAAGACTATGATCGGAGCGAACACGCCCGGCGGAAAGGAGGAAGATTGCACATCAGCGCGCTCCGCATATCGAACTTCCGGAACTTCCAAAGCCTCGTGGTCGATCCGTTTCCGCGAAACGCAGTTGTCGTCGGTGAGAATGGCGTCGGCAAGAGCAACCTGCTCACCGCGCTCCAGCTAGTTCTGGATCCAACTCTCCCACGAAGTGCCCGTCGGCTGAAAGAGACGGATGTCTGCGCGGCGACCCTCGCGTCAACACCACTCGCCGACGTCGAGGTTCGTGTCGAGGTAGAGCTTCAGGGTTTTGAGGACTTGACGGGAGCGTTGAGTCAGTTCGACGGTTGGATCATCTCCAAGAGCCCGTTGACCGCCCGTGTCACGTATGTCTGGCGTATGGAACATGCGCCTGACGAGGCCGAGACCGACGCAAGTGATGTGGCTGCGCACAACTTCGTCTGGCGAATCTTCGGTGGGTCGGACGAGTCGCGGGATGCAAACCGGATTGTTGACGAGCTGCCCCTGACTGTCGTTCCAGCGCTCCGAGACGCTGCTCGAGATCTCGCAAACTGGCGCACGAGCCCTCTCGCCGCCATCGTTGAAATGCGTCCACCGTCTCGGACGGTTATCGACACAGCGCTTGCCGCCATCGCTAGTGCGACAGACAAGATCGCAGCCGACACGGCGCTATTGGCCACGGGTAACAGACTCAGAGCTCGCCTCGACAATATGAGTGGCCAGCACCTCAGTGTCGAACCCACCATGGGCGTTGCAGCGAGCCGCGGAGAGCAACTAGTCCGAAGTCTCCGACTCTTCATTGATAGCTCGCGGAGCAGAGATGTTAGCGACACCAGTACTGGTGGCGCCAATGTCGTTTACTTAGCACTTCTACTAGAACGGCTGGCCCTCCGGACGGAAGATGATACACAACTCGACTTCGTCCTTGGGGTCGAAGAGCCAGAGGCACATCTCCATCCCACCCTTCAACGGAAACTCTTCGGTTTCCTGCTCCAGGCCTACACGAAACTGGTGCTCACTACGCACAGCCCGAACATCGCCGCAGTTGCGGACCTGGCGTCAATCATCCTGCTTCGATCGGACCAGTCCACGGGGGTCACAACTGCGCGAACTGTCCCGACCGCAGACCTCACTCCAGTGGAACTCGCGGATCTAGATCGGTATCTCGACACCAGCCGAGCTGAGCTCTTGTTCGCGAAAGCAGTCGTGTTGGTTGAGGGAATCGCCGACGTGTACGTGATGCGCAGCTTGGCAGAACGGCTCGGGTTCGATCTCGATGCTTGGGGTGTTGTCGTCGCCAGCGTTCAGGGAACCGACTTTGGTCCGTATCGAAAACTCTTGGGGCCGGAGGGCTTCGACATCCCACACCTAGTGGTAACAGACGGTGATCAGGACGTGAATAATGTGACGCTGAGCGGACTTGTGCGCGCTGCCCGACTGATCGGAGGTGCCGAAGGTGAGGAATTCGAGACGAAGATTGTCGCTTTTCGAGAGGACGACTCCACGATTGATCCCGAAGCTCTGTATGCGCAAGCGGCGGCTGCGGGGATCTACGTGGGCCAGCACACCCTAGAGGTAGATCTGTGTCCGCTCTTGGGCACAGAACTCGCTCGTGCCGTCTCCGACCTCCTTAGTCCAGATGCCAGGACGGATCCGGCTCAGCGAGTCGACGACCTTCTGAACAACAACACGCCCGATACTCGCCATTCGTTACTCTTGGCCGTCGATAACGTGAGCAAGGGACGTCTCGGGCAACGGGTCGCCAACGAGATCCTCGCCCTGCCAGAGGAACACCCACTCGTGCGGTTGTCTGACGAGGAGCTCGCTGGCAATCCGTTGCGCTACATGATTGATGCGATTAACGCGGCTGCGGTAATGGTCGGAGCGCCGGTGGTCGTCAGAACGAAGGCCGGCTGATGGCTCGTTCGCCTGAGTCGGTGCGTCTGACAGAGGCTTTGGCTGCCCTGAACGACAAGCAACGAGAAGCGGCAATCCACGACGGCAACGTGGTAGTTTTCGCAGGTCCCGGTAGCGGAAAGACTCGCGTGCTTACTGTCCGTGCCGCGCATTTGCTGGCTACATCGGTACCCCGCCGGTCGGCGCTTGCGACGATCACCTTTACTAACGCCGCAGCCGACGAGATGCGAGCACGCCTCGGACGCCTAGGGCTACCGCAATCACGGCGTGTCACAATCGGCACAGCCCATGCGTTTTGTCTCAATGAGATTCTCCTTGCCCACCGAGAGCTTCTGCCACGAGAGATTCCCGGCACTGTCAAGATCCTGTCCGAGGAAACGGCAAGGAGAGTGGCGTCGGAAATCCTAAGCGAGCATGGAATCGAGAACAATTTTGATGCGAGGGCCGCACTGACCCGGGCACGCCGTTCAATCGCAGTTGATGGCACCGATTTAGTCGGCGAACCCTTTCGAACGGTTGCGGAAGCATATTCGCAGACTCTCCTCGATCGTGGGGTGCTTGATTTTGAGGAAGTCGTCATTCGAGCCTTGGAAGCTCTTAGGGATCCGACCATCCTCAGTCTGGTAACGAATCGGTTCACCCACCTCCTCGTTGACGAGTACCAGGACATGGGAGTCGTACTGCACTCGATCGTCACCATGCTAAATGATGCCGGGACGGAGGTTTCGGCTGTGGGTGACCCGAACCAAAGTGTCTTGGGCTTCACCGGTGCTAGCCCTGCCTTTCTGCTTGAACTTAGTGAACGCCCAGGCTTTGAAACTATCAAGCTGGATTTGAACTACCGCTCGGCGGCATCGCTGGTTGCGGCGGCCGCAGGGTTTGTGGCGTCGACAACGCCAGTTCAGCGAAACGTTCGAGAAGCTGAGGGCGTCATTCGTCACGTCTCAGTTGAGGGAGATCAATCGGCGCACGCTTCGCGAGCTGTTGCCCTCGTGCAGGATCAAGTGTTGGCGGGTGTACCCCCTGGGGAGATCGCGTTGCTCTACCCGAGAAAGGGGCCATTCCTGACAGCTCTCCTCGTAGAGCTTAAACGTCAAGACGTCGAGTACTTCCACGACCGCGCCGACGTGATCCCGAAAGGTCCGCTTGCGCGATGGATCTCACGTTGTGCGTTGCGAAGCACGAAGTCAGATACGCCAGGCGCGCATCTTCCGATTGATATTACGATCCCCGCGCTGGCGCGCGATCTCGGGAGGCTCTCACAGAACACGACTCGGGAGTTCAGGCGCAGCCGTGGTCGCCAGCTCGCCGAGTTCTTTTCGTTGCACTGCGCGCCCGAACTGACCGCAAGCGATTTTACTGACGCGCTCGCCAATGCTCTCGATATCCGAGGATTGATTGACGCCTTACAGGACGAGACGGACCAGGAGGACTTTCAGAAGCTCCTCAATCTGACGGATGTGCCGGTCTATGGCTTAGCGTCCAGCATTAGCCCGACGGCGGTCACCGTGACGACGTATCAGTCGGCGAAAGGGCGGGAGTTTGATGTGGTTATCATGCCGGGTTTGGTTGAAGGTAGCGTCCCGCGGTGGGCGCCCACCGGTCCTCCCACTTGGAAACACGAGCCGCCCAATCAGAAGTCTGTTGCCGAGGAGAGGCGGGGGTTCTATGTGGCAATCACACGTGCGCGCAACGAGTTGTACCTGATCACTGGTAGTGGCTGGACGAACAAGGGCGGCTTCTGGCAACTTCAGCATGAAGGGCCAAGCAGGTACGTCCTGGAGCTCTTGGGGGACACGTCGAATAGACCACCATCCAAGTTCTGATGCCGGCGAGCGCGACCGCACGCAAGGTCCCTGAGGCCGTTCGTCTTACAGAGCCGAGCCCCAGTCTACCGAGGTAGATGTCATCATTCGTAGACCAGAGGCAGAACGAGTGCACGGACGCCCGGCCGGATCAGCAAGTACCAGGAGAGGCTCCTCGCGGTTCTGCGACCGATCCCTCAGCAGGCGCGCGCCGAGCTCTTCTACTTGGCGGCGGTGCCGGTTCAGCGCCTAGACGGTCGATACAACGAAGTCGAGATGCATCGGCACGTCCTCTGACGGCCATGTCGGTTGCCGAGTATCCGTCTTTTTCTGGAAAGCGAGGACACGACGTCCGCTGTCGTCGACCAGCACCAGCCAGTCGGCGTCGTCCTCTCCGCTCTTCGCTGGCGGCGCATCGCCTGGGCGGTATCGCAGACCGAGAAGGATCCGGTAGAACTCAGCCAGTGCCCGACAGTTGGGAGCGTCGACTGCCGTGTGGAGTAAGCGTGGCAAGTCCGTCATTGGTGATGCCGTGGATGTGGGAGTTTTTAATCTGCTTGCCGTCAAGATTAATCAACGTGTGCCATTGGTCGACAAGCCGGAAAGATTCATCAAAGCGGGCGACGGCGAGTTCAATGATGCGATCGTAGCGCTTGTTAAACCCCGTGGTCTCTGTGTCAATGATGGCAAAGACTGGCCTGCCCGCCTGCGGGTGGGCAGCGTTGTCTAGGTGGGTGAGAGTCTCGCGAAGCCTGGGTTTACCAAGGGGTAAAACAACGACCCCAAGCGCAAGGCTTGGGGTCGTGGGGTATGGTGCGCCAATCTACATCGACGCTCACGGTTCTAAGTATATCATTAACCTCATGAAGACCAAAAGTGAACTGGACACAATGCTTGGAGCTGCTCGTTTCGAAACGTACTACATGGCCGCAGGAAAAGATATAGAAAAGGCCGTAGCACTGTACCGCTGGAATACTCGACTGGCGGGGGCTTTACACTCTCAGCTGTCTTACTTTGAGGTTCTAACACGCAACGCTATGAACAACGCACTTCAAGACTGGAACGATAAGGAAAAAGGCTCCAGAGACTGGTCCCTTGAACACCAATCAGCACAGCTTTTATACGACATGTTCAAAGGGCCAATGGGACAGGCTAGAAAATGGGCTCGGAAAGAATCTCAGCGTCGCCGCAATGGACACGCGCGCAAGAACGCTCCGCTCAGCCATGATGATGTAATAGCCCAACTCACATTAGGTAATTGGTCGAATCTTCTCGGAGAAGCGTTGCCAGACCATCGTCCAAACGCAAAAATACTGTGGAAAGAGTGCTTACACCACGCCTTTCCCCGCGTTGACCTTAAGGACCAATCGAGGGAAAACATTGGGAAGAAAATCGAAAGACTGACACGTCTACGCAACCGAGTATCACACCAAGAAAACCTCTTGGAAACCAACATCCGAGGACGACTCAACGACCTTCTGACAGTACTTAAAGCCATCGACGCTAGCTACCCTGCCTGGGCTATGACAGATTCTCAAGTGCGACGGGTAGCGCAAGAAGATCCTCGCAAAAGTTGGAGGTAAGGCGTCCCTGGATCCCCACAAGGTCTATCCTTGCAGTTGGGCAAAGATTCTTTCGTTAAAGTCATAGACGTATGGTCCCCACTTTTGTATTGCATTTAGCAATGCTTGGTCATCAAGTCCGACGGACGTATCGACCACGGCCCGCGTATAAAGCTCGACATGTTCTCCGGAGTCGAGGACAAATGCCGTGGGCGCTGGTTCAAAAACATGGAGCTGATTAACAGCCTGAGTCAGTGCCGTACTCAAAGCCGGATGCTGGTTATTGAGCGATGAACCAATGGTAAAGCGCAGTTCGTTTTCTGCCACTTCAATATCCAAGAATTGCCCGCCAATACTTGTTTCTACCACTTGAAAGTTGCCTGCCATACGAGTCTCCGGCATTACTCCGGTAAGACGTGCCATACACATTGCAACTCTCTCAGCAGTAACGCTTTCACACTTTTGTGCATCGGGGGACGCAACATCGGTAAAGATATCCAACACCTCGCCTTGTGGTTGAAGGTGTGCGGGTACAGAAGTTGTATTGCTGGAAGAGATAATTGAATAGGCGAGCGCTTGCGCATACCACTGCTCCACCTCGTCAAGGCTTCGACGCCACCATGCCTGCAGCCGCGCAGCTGTCAGGAATTCTCCAACTAGTAGAGATGCCTTTGCCTGTATGTGCCCCTCGCTGACAACGAAGCGGCATAGACCTGTCGAAGATTGTTGCAAGGCACTGATCAGTGCCAACGCGGTCATTTCATCTGAAACAAGACCAGGAATGAAAAAAGTTGCCTCTGCCGATTCATACTCATGGTTAGCTCTGATAAAAGCCTGCAGTCCATCGATGGGGAGGTTTCTCGTGATCTGACCGGTCTCAGTACCGAGATACACGTGGTGGCCAAGATCTGCGAGGGCAACTGCGTATGCATTGATTGTTGTAGGAATGTTCATCTCTAACTCATCCTTGCTCTGAGACAGGGATCGATGACCAAGCTCGGATAGGGCCGTCATGAAGTCCCTGGAAGAACTGATACTTCTCTAGAGGGATACGCGCCGGCGGATCGTAGTCTTTCGCTTCTACCAATTGATCCTCATAAGAATCTGCAACCTGCGCCGGAGTTAAGCGCACTAGATAGCCTTCTGCCCCATAAAAGGCATCGTCATACGGGGACACACCCAGCGGCGCGAGGATGTCTTCGACCTGCTTTTCTCCAAACTGGGACCACATAATCCGCGCGTGCTCATCGGTAAAAGAATCTTCCGGAAACTCAGTGACCTTTGGCAAGGAATCAAAATCAAAACCGTAGTCTTTAAACGGTTCGGTTTGATCAGAAAGAAACCTCATATATCGATACCACCGGCCATTGGAATTTTTAGCAGTTTCATTTGTCAGACAGCGGTATACATAGCAATCGAGGTAAGTTTCATAAGGTTTCGAAGGAATCGCACGCATCGAAAAACGAAGCATTCCATAGCCTGCTCGGCGGGAAAAAGTTTCATCAGTGTTGTCTACCCATGGTTCATGCTCTATAGAAATGTAGTACGGGATCTGCGGCGTAATTTCTTGCTGGAGTGCAAGGTCGTAAGAAAACTCGGCAATTCCTGGGAGCTTAGTTGATTGTGGGAATGAGCATGGCCCGAATACAGCCGTCCACTCCGAGTTAGTAGGAACAAAAACAAACTGAAGAATATGATTCTGTGGCTTGATTAGTCCTGCTAGTTGGTTTCTGCCAGCCGCTACTTTTTTGACATGAACGTTGCACTCGA
Organism: Corynebacterium sp. KPL4035; assembly: GCF_037908325.1. Taxonomy (NCBI): domain Bacteria; kingdom Bacillati; phylum Actinomycetota; class Actinomycetes; order Mycobacteriales; family Corynebacteriaceae; genus Corynebacterium; species Corynebacterium sp. KPL4035. The sequence goes on from NZ_JBBMGF010000012.1 coordinate 49,712, forward strand.
CCTTGTGATTTTCCCTGTAAAGATAGGGTTTTGCATAAGGGCTATCGAAACCTGACGCCCACTTCTCAAACTCCTTGACGACAGTTTCAATTGGAAATCGAAGGAGTTTTACTTCGTACGATATAGGTGCGATGGACTCGGTGAAAAACTTCTTCATTAACCTTCACTCCTTTCATGTTCTCGATCCCACGTGTGCTCTGGATAATCAAAAATTGCTGAAGATCCATAGGCTTGCGCAAGAGGGTAGCCTGCATTAATTAGCGTGGCACGTCCGGTGAGGAAATCTCTATTGAAAGGATCTAGCCCAAAAAGATGCGCGCAGTCAGCCAGATCCTGGGTAGTAAACCGTTTCCGTAAAGGTCCTTTCTTAGCTTTTAGTCTTTCCAACCCAGGGAAGTGAAATTCTTCCGCCTCTGGCCATTGTGTAAATGCTTGAAACCTTGACTCGCCTTCACCGATGCCTACGTCGAAGAATTGCTCGCCTCGATTTTCGGGTACTGATTCTGAAAGTCCAATAGCGGCATGGATGTCATAGGAGTGGACCGTGAGGTTCTTAGTGCCAGTGCGTGAGCCGAGTGCGTCCTCTAGCTCTCGCTCGTCAGGATGGTCCTGGATAAGCACCTGGGTCATTCCCGGGACGAAAGGAATCGATCCAACAAGTCCAATGAAACTCAGAAACTGTTCGTATTCCATAGGCCTATCGCACAGGAACCATACCCATTCAGGATTCTTGGTTTCCAGGACTGCTGCCCAACGGCGAGGAATATTCGGATCCCGTACCCCAAGGCGCAGTGCATTGGGAAGGTCATCGACCGTCGTGTCAATCTCTACATATTGCTGTGACCAGTAACTGTTGGCAGCACCTTCAGGCGTGATGAAAATTCGCGAGCGTGAAGCCGCCTCTACGGCATAGTCGTAGGGAAGTTTTAGGAACAATTGGTCATAGGAATATGGCGCAAACAGATAATCAATATCTCGTCGAAGGTAAAGGTTCATTCTCATACCATTCCAAGTTAGGGGTTGTAGCTATCTACTGCTTTTCGATTGGCCGTGATGACTTTCATGAGGTCGTCGGATTCGTCGATGTCGTCGAGTGTAAGAAGCCAGACGTCTGCATTCGGATTGGCATCCAATAGTTGGCGTGCATGGTGAAACGCACGTGGTGCAGGAGGTCGATCAAACTCCGTCTTTATTGACCGGCCAGAGCTATCGACAATATTAACGTCAGGGCGTCCGCGACTAAGAGTCTTTAGAACCTTTTTGTCAAGTTTTTCATCGTAGACAAAATCAACATCACGCTGATTTAATCGTGCAGCCGATGCGCCTCGCTTCTGTGCGAATAATACTTGCATCTGGGCAAACTGGTTTTGCGCGGAGGTTTTCCCAACTGTTCGCTTATGCAGATCCAATGGTTTAGGAGCATTCCGCAAACCAATTTTATTTAGGATATGCGGCTGAGTTACTGGGACTTGAATTACTGAATTTGCAACCTTATCTTGGAGGCTCGAAATTGCCGCAATGACTTGCGTCTCCTTTGTCTTGTACCCAAAGGCCATGATTTCAGAAGCTTTAATATCGCTTAGCGGTGTTGTCCTGTCCCATTTCATGAACACGTTAAGTTCATCTGGGTTATCTGCCTCAGCAATGCTCTGCAGATAACCCAGATGAACTTCTAGGCTTAGCCACCAGCCTCAAAGAGCGGCGGGAAGGCGTTCAATAAAGGAAAATCCCCAGTACTTCAACATTTCCTGTAACGATACGGGCTACCGGAGATCCCCTGCTGGTGTCAAAGCTCGGTAATTAAGGAAAGGTTTCCTTCACGTGAGGTTCTATCTAACTGTCTGGCGGCAGGGAAACCGTATATTGCTTATGGCGTGACCCCTACTCCGGAATCGCCCCTTCAGATCGGAGCGCTCTCAGATGTCGTTTCACGGTCACCTCTGACAATCCTGTGAAGTGCCCCAGGTTTTCCCATCTACTCAAACGGAAAAACCTGGGGCACTTCATGATTCTTTTTGCTTTTGGGGGTGGTGTCGGTGAGGATTTTGTGTGTGCTGGTTGGCGTGAGGTGTTTCGGGGCAACCAAATCTATTGATTTGGGCGGCAGCCCAACGAGCCGTAAGGCGAGGCGGGAGCATAAACCGTAACCCGTAGTGAACGGTTTTGTTGGTTGATCAGCTGGGGATATAGATCTACAGGGATATAGTTATAAGCGACCTGGGAAAATAGGTAAACCCGCAGGTAAACCCCTGTGAATAACCTTGGGTTGTGTGGTAAATCAGCGCAGAGTGTGTGGTAAATCAGCGCAGAGTGTGTGGTAAATCAGCGCAGAGTGTGTGGTAAATCAGCGCACGGGAAATGGGGTTGTGTGGTAAATCAGCGCAGCTTTACCAGGGGAAATGGGGTTGTGTGGTAAATCAGCGCAGAGTGTGTGGTAAATCAGCGCAAGCTGCTCGGGGAGGGTTTGTATCGGTAAATATGCGCAGTTTGCTTTTGGGTAAAAAGAAAGCGCCCCGTAGGGCGCGAGTCTTCCGTGTTCTGCTTAGTTGAGTTCGGGGCGTGGTGGTTTCTGCTGAACTGATGGGGCGGTTCTGGTGACGGTTACTCCGTCCGTGTCGGCTTCGATGCCGGCGTTAGGCCACGCTGTCTTTAGCTCCTGGACAGCCTTTTTAATTTCTTTGCGGAAGTTCTGTCGCGCGTCGTTGGAGTCTAAAGCTTTGGTGGCGAAGTTTGCGGCGATCATGTCCCAGGTGAATGTGTAGGAGTCGCGGTTGTTTTTGGCCAGCCAGTATTGCTTTACGGTAAGCCAGATGTAGAGGTCCATGGCTCGTGGTTTGTTGAGCTCGCGTAGGACGTTGAGGTCGATGGGGATGGGGGATTCTGCAATGTGCTTGAAGAACTGGGGAGTGAGTTTGAGGTAAGACTCAATGAAGCTGCCCTGGTTGGGGTCGCGTGAATCGAACCAAAGATCCCATTCCTCCATGATCTGGGTGTTACGTCCGCGTGCGTGAACGCCGTCGTCGCTTTTAACGGTAATCATTGAACCAGCAAGGCGTAGAAGTTGTTCACGTAGAATGGTGAGATTTCCTCGTCTTCCACCGTTTGCTCTGGTGGGAACTCCGATTGCTTGGAGAAAGTGGTTCATCGAGTGGCCTAGTGGAATGCGGCAGGCTTCGTCGATGGTTAGGGCGCCGTCTTTGACTTTTCCTGCGTTGGCTACGGCTCGGGTAATGACGTAGGCCATGATGAGGCGCGGGTACTTGCCGTAGGGGAGTCCTTCGTCTGAGTAGACGACGATTTTTCCAGAGGGGGTTTCGATAACTCGCTTGTCGTCGTCGGTTTTGCGGTAGGGGAAGAGTGCTTGAACGAAGAGTTTAGAGGTGTAGCCGACGTCTTGGGCTTGCAGGAGTTCTTGTGCGGCGTCGTGTTCTTGCCTGCGGGCTAGTTCCTTGACTGCTTCGAGCTTTGCGCGGCGCTCGTCTGGGGTGTGTGGGGGCTGCATGGTGCCGTAGTCTCCTTTCGGATTATCGACACCGCCCATGTTGTGCTTTGCTCACTGTCCGTATGGAAGTGGTAAAGTCTTAACCGACACGGTCGGTGTCTTTTTCGTTTTGGACCCCCGCTAGAGTTGCAGCTCGATGATGCGGGGGTTTCCTCATGTTTTGAGGAATGTGCGCGCCCTGGACTTGAACCGAGGGTGTGTGCCGCTCGCGCTGCGCGCCCCACGAGTGTGAGGCGCGGCTTTTTATTTTCTCCGCCTATTAAATCACATCAGTGTGACTTACTGAGGATTTAGTAATGGTGGCGGCTTTTGCCAAGAAGCCTTATCGGCTGTTTGCTTTGATGAAGCTTGCTCGGAACCTAAGGCATTAGTGGAGTCACTCTTGTTCTTCGGGCTCGTCTTTTAGCCCGTTGAGCATTATTTGGTTAAACAAGTTGTTGATTGTCTTCTCTTCGAAGTCTGCAGCCACTTGATTCCAATGGAATTCTTCTAGTTTGGGAAGCATGGCTGTAATAGCCATTTTTAAGTAGAAACCTCGACTACGTCCTGTCCTATCGCAGAGAGCGTCGAGTCGTTCAATGATTTCATCTGGCATCCGTACAGACACCACACGTCCGGAAGGGTGGGGTGCTTGTTTCATATGCAGTATCCTCTCCTTGGCAGCAAGGGTAAACATTGTTTACCCTTGCTGCCACTCTTGGTTCTGTCGATAGAATTGTTTGATCGACACTGTGTAAACAATGTTTACCATACGTAAGACTGGAGGAGTCTTCTCAAACTCTTTAACAGCATCATGAGCGGCGCGCGCCACAGAGAGGGAGGACGCCTCCGTGGGCGCACTGCCATTTATCAATTCCATCAACGACTTTTCCGACTGGTGGCAGTTAGCACCCTTCGCCTTGCCAGTCTGGATGCTCATTGCCCAGATACGACGCGCAGGACTGGTGGCAGGAATCATCAGAGCGTTAGGCGGAGTAATCGCCTGGGTAATCATCTGGTTCTTCCTCACCTTCCTCGGCGTGATGGTTTGCTCCATGGCTGACCACTACGAGCGCGCTACGGACGAGACTAACGACTCGCCCTACTCCAACACGTACGAAGACGCGCCCGCCAACCCTGGCGAGTATTACGACCCGAACGAGCAACAGTAGCTGCAGCCGCTAACGTCGAAGACTGACTTTCTCTCTACTGACTACTGGTCACTATTCTCATCGGCATCATCGCCGCCAGCGCCACTAAGGGCGCTGGCGGCTTCGTCGTTGTCCCGGCCCTCATCATTGCCAGCGTGCGACTCATCGTCTCCAGAGGAGTCCTCCGCACTAGGGGAGGACTCCTTAGCAGTCTTGAGCATGGCGTTGAAATCGCGCTGGCTTACACCGACGAGCTCGCGCACGAGTTCTTTAGATTCGCCTAGGTCGATAACTGCTTGCGAGGCGTGACCAATCTTCTCGTTGAGATTCTCACGCTGGTCGATAAGCGACGACAGGGAGTTGAGCTTCTTCTTGCGGTCGCGCAGCTTGCGCTGTTCCTCTTCGAGATGCTGCCGCAGTTTCTGACGCTTCTTCAAACTTCTACTTGCGGTAACCATAACCCCACAATGCCATCCCACACACCGTCCCGAACCTGACACAAACACCACGCGGGAAGCTCGGCGCAATCAGAAGAAATCAGTGGACTATTCCCGCAGGTTTTAAAGCCGCTGCAGGTCTGCAGCGGCGGGCGCGAGCGCCCTTTTCACAACACACTATTGGCACTCTTAGTGTTAATCGGGTTTTGGCTGCTAGACTAGGGCGCATGATGACCCTGCGCGTAGTCAACAGCGGAACAGGTTATGAGTACCTGTTGCGCTCTGTGGCTACCAATGATGGGCCGACAGACGCGCCAAGTTTGTCGAAGTATTACGACGCGAAAGGTACCCCTCCAGGCCGTTGGTTAGGCTCTGGCTTGGCCGGTTTGAACACCGAAACGGCCACCCAAGGTGGGGAAGTTACCGAGTCGCAAATGGCCGCGTTATACGGCGAGGGCCTGCACCCGGACGCGGATATGAAGATGTCCGAAGGGCAGAAAATCAAGGACGTACAACTGGGTCGACCGTTCGCTAACTTCACTAACGATGTACCGGTCTTGGTGGCACTTCGTGACGCGGAGCGCCGCCACCGGCAGACAACAGGCACGCTGATGAGCAAGCAAGAGCGAGCCGAATTAGTGCAGAATATTGGCCGAGAATTCTTCATTGAAGAACACGGAGTCGAGCCGCAATCAGGCCGGGAAATTGTCAACTGGGTCAACGGTCTTAAAGACAACGTGCGCCAATCTGTGTCGGGTTTTGATATGACTTTTTCGCCTGCGAAGTCGGTGTCTGTGGTGTGGGCGTTGTCTGATGAAGAGACAGCGCGGCGCATTGAAACGCTTCATCACCAGGCCGTCAAAGAGGCTATGGCATGGGCAGAAGACAACGTGTTTTTCACTCGTTCCGGCAAGCAAGGGCGCGAACAAGTCAAGACGAAAGGCGTTATCGCCTCTGAGTTTAAGCACTACGATACGCGCGCAGGAGACCCGGATCTGCACTCGCACGTACTGGTATCTAACAAGGTTCAGGCCGAAGACGGACGCTGGCTATCGCTTGATTCCAAAGCACTACACAAGCAGGCTCAAGCTATTTCGCACCGCTATGACTCCATCTTGAACACCCTGCTTTCTAACGAGATGGGCTACACTTTCACCGCCTGCGACCATGGGGTAAACAAGGAACCCACGTGGGAGATCGACGGTATTTCCGCCTCGTTGATGGAGTCTTTTTCTAAGCGTCGACGCGGCGCACAGCCGGTCTACAAGCGACTGGTGGAAGAGTTTGTTGCCGCGCGTGGAGCTACGCCGAACTCGGTTCAAGTGGGTCGTTTGTGGCAGCAAGCTATCCTGGAAACCCGTGACGCGAAGCGTGAACCAGAAAGCCTCACAGAGCTTCGTGCAGGCTGGAAAAACGAAGTATCCGCTCGCGAAAACGGCGCAGAAGAACTAGCTGCAATCAACCAACTTGCCGCAGATTCTGGCCGTGATGAGCGGCCACTGTTTGACGCCGAGGCCCACCTTTCGGGTCTTATCGACGAGGTTTTAGACACCGTTGTCAGGCGTCGTTCCTACTTTCGCACCTCCCATGTAGCTACTGCTACGGGTGGAAAACTCCAAGGCTATCGCTTTGACTCTCTTTCCGAGCGCGACCTTATCCATGCCACTGTGGTGGAGGCTATTGTGCGCGATAAGGCCATTTCCTTGAATGATTTTGACCTCCTGGAACTTCCCGAAGCTCTGAAAAATACGGCAGGTAAAGCCCGCGATACCCGCGCTGATAGTGAGCTTTATACCACCCAGGACATCCTCGATACCGAAGACAAAGCACTGGCCGCACTCAACGAACCGGTGGCTGCATTCGCACCATTTGCAGCGATTGATAAAGCACTGGATGAACACGAAGCAGAGGCTGGGTTCCGCCTTAATACAGGGCAGGAATCCATGGCCCGTTACCTACTTACCTGCGGCACACTGGCCGCTACCGGCGTTGGCCCTGCAGGTACCGGCAAGACCGCGTCTATGCGCCTTGTCGCCAACGTCTGGGCCAACCAGGGCCGCAATGTGATTGGCCTAGCCCCGTCTGCGCAGGCGGCAGATGTGTTGTCTCAAGACTTAGGCTTTGACGCTTTTACCATCGACAAACTCACCTACACCTGGCGTGGAAACCACCCCACAAAGCCCGGCCATAGCCTCAAAGACCTTCCAGTAGCCATTAACGCAGGCGACATGATCATCGTCGACGAGGCCGGCATGGCCTCGACCCCTAACATCGGCTCACTGCTAGAAATCGCCGAAGAAGCAGGCGCAGTCGTGCGCTTTATTGGTGACCATAAACAGCTCGGCGCGGTCGAAAACGGCGGACTTTTCGGAGCAATGGTCAACGCTTCTGGCCGCACTGATAATCAACTCTCCGAAGTCGTGCGCTTTGGCGGAGATAGTGAGCAATCTGCTACCAGCTTGCGCTTGCGCGAGGGCGATTCTTCTACTTTCGACTTCTACGCTAAGCGTGGTTGGGTCAATGGTGGCGCACGCAGCGACATGCTGGATAAGGCCGCAGCAGACTACTTGGCGGATATTTCCAGCGGTAAAACCAGCCTTCTTATTGCTGCCACCAACCGCGATGTGGCAGAACTCAACGAGACAATCCGCGCCCACTACATCACCGTGGGCGATGTAGACACCACCATGGAAGCCCAGCTTTCTAAAGGGGAAAAAGCAGGTCTAGGCGATACGATCCTGGCGCGCAAAAACCAGACTTTCTACGACGACGACACCGCAACGAGCACCCGTATTAACAACGGAACGCTGCTAACCGTCACCGGAATTGCCGAGAACGGCAGTATCACCGCCCGCAACACGGCAACCGGCGAGGAGCTGTGCCTTCCGGCAGACTACGTTCGCGACAATGTGCAGTTAGGCTACGCTGCTACCGTCCACCGCGCCCAGGGCAGCACCGTGGACTGCACCCGCGCGGTCATCGACCACCACGTCGATAGAGCCGGGCTGTATGTTGCACTGACCCGAGGAAAAATCGCCAACTACATCTATGCTGTGACCGAACATCAGCTAGATGAACTTGCCGAGGAAGGCCACTACCACTACCAAGGCATAGACCACGCCCCGAGCACAAGGGACGTCTTCGACAAGGCAATCTCGCGCGATACCACCCCGAAGGCTGCACGCGAGGTCATAACCGAGGTCGTCGACGAGCAGACCTCACCCGATCGCATGATGGGCCTGTGGCTCATGGGCAAAGACGAGGCCACCAACGACTTCATCGACGCCTACCTTCCCGACTGGATCGACACCCTACCCGGCACCCTTTCCCGAAAGATTGAAACCAGCGACGACGGTGTAGAACCCATCCGCCACGGCTGGGCAAGGCTTATTGACGCGGGCATTGACCCGCGCACCGTCATGGACGCTGCTACTCGCGATATTGACAACGCCCATGATCCGGCACGGCTTATCCGCTACCG
>NZ_JBBMGF010000013.1:0-52441 GCF_037908325.1 Corynebacterium sp. KPL4035
GAATCCGGAACCCATTTCGACTCCACACAATCACCTAACCCATGTCAGGTGTTTCCACGACCACTAGAAATCAAGCGGCACTAAAACCAAAAAATTCCCCCGGCCTCCTTTCGGAGTGCCGGGGGAATGCCTCAAGCGCTATTTACTTGAACGGGAAGCCGAGCTCGCGCAGGAGCTTGCGGCCCTCGTCGTCGTTAGTAGCGGTGGTAACGACGGTGATGTCCATACCACGAGGGCGGTCGATCTTGTCGATGTCGATCTCGTAGAACATGGACTGCTCGGACAGGCCGAAGGTGTAGTTGCCGTGGCCGTCGAACTGCTGATCAGACAGACCGCGGAAGTCACGAATACGTGGCAGCGCGATGGTCAGCAGGCGGTCTAGGAACTCCCACATGCGGTCGCCGCGCAGGGTAACGCGTGCGCCAATGGGCATGCCCTCACGAAGCTTGAAGTTCGCGATGGACTTCTTAGCGCGACGCAGCTGCGGCTTTTGACCGGTAATAGCGGTCAGATCCTCGAGTGCGCCGTTGATGACCTTGGAGTCACGTGCGGCTTCGCCAACACCCATGTTGACGACAACCTTGGTGACACCAGGGATCTGCATGACGTTGTCGTACTTGAACTCGTCATTCAGGGTCTTGCGGATTTCCTCGCGGTAGCGAGTCTTCAGACGCGGGGTGTAGTTCTCGCTCATTTTTAGATGTCCTTCCCGTTGCTACGCGCGATACGGACCTTCTTGCCGTTCTCGTCGAAACGGTAGCCCACGCGGGTCGGGTTGCCTTCGGAGTCAACGATCGCAACGTTGGACACGTGGATCGGTGCTTCCTGGGTAACGATTCCGCCGGACTCGGCGCCACGCTCGGCAGCAGAGTTTGCGACGTGCTTCTTGATGCGGTTAACGCCCTCTACGAGGACCTTGTCACGCTTTGGGTATGCCTCGATGACCTTGCCCTTCGCGCCCTTATCTGGGCCCGAAATGACGATCACCATATCTCCCTTATGGATCTTCATAAGACTAGATCACCTCCGGTGCGAGAGAAACGATCTTCATGAAACGCTTGTCACGAAGTTCGCGAGCAACCGGTCCGAAGATACGGGTACCACGAGGCTCGCTATCGCCCTTGAGAACAACTGCAGCGTTCTCGTCAAAGCGAATGTAGGAGCCGTCTGGACGACGGGTTTCCTTCTTCGCACGGACGATAACTGCCTTAACTACGTCGCCTTCCTTGACGTTGCCACCTGGGACAGCGTCCTTGACAGTCGCGACGATGACGTCGCCGATGCCAGCGGAGCGTCGGACAGAGCCGCCGAGAACGCGGATGCACAGCAGTTCACGTGCACCAGAGTTGTCGGCGACGCGCAGACGCGATTCTTGCTGAATCACTATGGGTCTCCTGACCTGGATTGATGTGCGGTAAGATTTCCGTCCTTGCCGCACGCGGTCTACAAACTTGCGATGCTCAAGCCTTGACAACGGACTGTGCCGAAGGGTCTCGGACCGGCGGTTCGGAAACGCACCACTACGGGCCGACCAGCTTTTGCAACCTATACATTCAACCACACGCCAGCGCCCATACCAAAACGCCGCTTAGTGATTACCGACGCCCCCTACCTCCACATATATTTCCGTCAGTACACCCACTTACCCCTCGGCCTCTTATTTCGAATACTACGACACGCATAGGCTCCAAAATCATCGCCACAATCTGCACATATGAACCACACTTTAACAACGCTCAGTGCAAAGTCCATCGCGCAGCCATTCTAATGGTTTGATCTTTCACTGCTGTAACGCATGAGAATTTCAGTTAACTTCTGATTTTCATGCAACAACTGCAAATTCTGTGACTACTGGTATTTGCCCGCGAAAGACGTTTCTTTGCTCTTTCCCATATTTCCCGAAGGAGAAACACATGAAGCGTTTGCCACAGACCCTGACTGCTGCTGTACTGACCGGCGCACTCGCCTTTGGCGGCGCAGCTATTGCCCAGGCTCAGATGCCACTACCGGCTTCCATCGAGACCAATGGCATTACCTACGACAAGCAGCCCGACGGCAGCTACGCACCACGCAACCGCTTTGAGAACCCAGCCGGCGAGGACACCGTACCTACCCTCACTGAGGATCAAGCTCGCACCATCTGGGAGCGTCAGCAGTCAAAGGATGGTGAAAGCGCTGATCCTGAGACCCCTGGAAACGAGACTGACACTGAAGGCGCAGCCGACGCCGAGGGGACTGACTCCGAGAGCTCCAACAAAGAAGGTATCCCTGCTCCAGCTACGAAGAAGGACGCCGAGGGCAACGAGTGGTACCAGAGCCTGAAGGATCCGAAGGTTTACGTCAACGACCCAGCTCTGGTGAATGAAGAGATCACCGACGAGATGCGCAATTCTTACGCTGAGGCGTTCCTGTCTGAGGATTCGAAGCCTGAATTCGACAAGAATAAGCTGGCTTGGTTGGCACTGCCAGCTGCACTGATCATCGGTGGCATCACCTGGTACCTTTCCCAGGACGGCAAGACCTACGTCAAGGACGAGGCACGCAAGAACCAGGAACCGACCGCTGAGAAAAAGGCTGCTTCCGAGCAGATGCTGAACGCTAACAAGGACGAAGTTATCGCCCAGGTCGGTCAGCTCGCTGAGGGCGACGCTGCTCAGGCTGACGCTCCTTCCGCTCCATCTGCACCAGCTGCTGGCGAGTCCGCAGACTCCGCACGTGGTATGTCCGCTGAGACCGGCTCCAACTCCGTTGCACAGGCTCTGGCTGCTCTGGCCGTAGCTGCAATGGTCGCTGCTGGCGCTTTCGCCGCACGCTGCAAGTTCTTCGCTTAAGCAAGAGCCTTCCTAGTAAATAGGAAACTGAATTGAGACTGGCTGCGCCGGTCGGGCTTCGGCCCGGCCGGCGCAGTTTTGTTTCGTCAAAAACAGGATCCACGTAAACGGAAAACGAAGCCCCTACAAGATTGAAATGCCCGGACGCCGGGTAATTCTTAGTACAGTTTCCAGTATGACCTACACCAAGCGCACCCTGTGGCTGCACTCCGCGCTCTTTATCCTCGCGTTTCTCGCGTTTATCCTGCCTGTAGTCTTTGGCACCTCCGCTCTACTTCCTGTTTGGTTGACCGGCGGGCTGAGTCTGGGGCTAGCGGCTTGCGCGCTTGTCGACGCCGCCTATAAATTCTTCGCCCCTACCTCCCCTCGTAGCCTCCGCCTGCTCTCTGGTCTTGCCGGCCTCGTTCTGCTCATCGGCTGGGGCATCTGGGTCTATATCTACGGCAATATGGCGGCCGTGGGCACAGGTTCCTATCGAATCGGTACCTTTTTGCTCGGCGCGGGAAGCGTGCTCAATCTTTTTGTAGTGGCAATTTCCTTTCTAGATATACAAAGAAAGGTCAACTAGAGCGACTGGGCAACAGCCACAATTGGCAGGTTTCCACTAATGCGCCGCTACGACGCGGCGGGGAACAATGATGGGAGCATCGCCGAGCGGATCCTCCCAGGCTTCAGCCTCGATGCCATAGGCCTGCTCCAATACCTTCGGGGATAGCGCTTGTTTCGGCGCCCCGCGAGCGATAATTTTGCCGGCTTTCATCACCACCATGGAATCAGAATAGTGGCCGGCCAGCATGAGATCGTGCAGGACTACAACCACTGTTTTTCCCACCTGCGCCTGTGCGCGAGCCAACTCCAGCATGCGCATGGCATGGGCGGGGTCGAGAAAGGTCGTGGGTTCGTCGAGAAGCAGCACAGGCGTATCTTGTGCCAGTGCCAACGCCAGCCAGACGCGTTGGCGCTGCCCACCCGATAGCGAAGCGATATCACGATCGAGGAAGTCCACAATGTCGGTAGCCTCGCAGGCCTGCGCGATAGTCTCCCGATCCGTAGCGGAAAGGCCGCGCATCCTCCCCTGATAGGGATGACGCCCGCGCGCGACCAACTCGCCTACCCGTAGCCCATCGGGGGCCACGGGGTGCTGCGGCAGCAGCGCCACCTGCTGCGCGGCATCCTTCGCGGACAACGCATGTAGGTCAGCGTCCCCGACCATGACGCTGCCCTGCCGCGGGGCCAGGATTTTCGAGAGAGTTTTCAGCAGCGTGGACTTGCCACAGCCATTGGGCCCAATGAGCGTGGTGACTTCGCCGGCACGGGCGTGCAGATCGACGCCGGCAAGGATGTCCTCGCCATCCTTATATCCCGCATGAATGCCGGTGGCGTGGAGACTGCACCGAGGCTTCGCGCTCGTGGGCTGTTTAGGCTGATTAGGCCGATTATTCGTCATATCTTTTCCTTCATCCACGTACGACTATCTAGCACCATCCGGCGCTGTGTTTGTCCGTTTCCCCCGCTGTGCCGCGGCGCAACGTTTAGCTGCGCCCGGCCGCATTCCACACCACTATCACCAAGGCGCAGCCGCCGATGACCGAGGAAACCGCACCCACCGGCGCGTCTACCGGGATAGCGCCAGCGATGACGGCGCACACGGTAAGCAACGCCGCGCCCGCGGCTGCCGACGCCAGCGGCGATGGCGTGGGGGTGCGCGCCACCATCCGCGCCAGGTGCGGCGCTAGCAGCGCGATAAACCCAATGGGTCCCACCACCGAGACCACCACGGCGCTGATACCGGTTGCCGCGATAAGCAGAAGAGAGCGCTGGCGGGAGATATTCACGCCCAGGGTGGTTGCGGAGGAATCATCATGGGCAAGCAACGGCAATTCCCGCGCGCACCAGATGCCTATAGCGAGAAACGGCGCTAATGCCGCCAGCAGGGGGAGGATGACCTCCATGCGCACAAATCCAGTCGATCCCGCAAGCCACGTTTGCGCCTCCGCAGCGCGCAGGACCTGGGCGCTGCGCATCAAATACGCCACGATGGCCTGAAACAGCAGCGATAAGGCAATACCGACGATGACGATGCGGTTGCTCGTACCGATGCCACCAAGGGTGGCGAGGAGGAGGACAACGAGGAGGGCGCCGATCGTCGCCAAGCATGCTCGCCACCAAAACTCCGGGATGCCCTCAGCGAAACTGGGGCGCGAATGCACGGTGCCCAGGACCACCAGCACCGATGCCCCGCCGGTAACGCCTAAAATATCCGGCGAGGCGAGCGGGTTGCGGGCCATGGTTTGCGTCCAAGAACCGGCCAGGCCGAGGGCGGTGCCCACGATGACGGTGGCGATAGCAACCGGCAGGCGCAAGTCCCACACCACCCTGATGTGGCTCTCGCTGCCGCCGCCGGTGAGGACATCGATGACTTGCCGTGGGCTCAGTTCCACGGAACCTTGCCCCAACAATACTAAGTACGCGATAAGGGCGATAAGGATAAATGCCAACGTGGAAGCGAGCACGCGCGCGTGCCGACGGCGTTGCTGCGCTGTTAAAATTGTGCTGATCGTGGTCATGCGTTTTACCCCCACGTTCTGCCCATTCCTCGGTGGGCACCCCAAATGAGGAAGGGTGCGCCCACTACCGCGAGGACGATGGACATCTCCAGCTCCGAGTTACCCACAACGAGGCGGCCGATGATATCGGCGGCAAGCACGGCACAACCACCTAAGAGCGCGGAGGGCAAAAGCATGGTAGCAACGCTAGGGCCCACCACCCGCCGCACGATGTGAGGAATGGCAAAGCCGACGAAGGCAATGGGCCCCGTTGCCGCCGTTGCACTGCCGGCCAGCACCACGACGCTGAGCGCCGCGCCCACCCGCGCGGTGGTGGGGGACCCGCCCAAGGCGAGGGAGGACTCCTCCCCCATAGCCAAAAGGTCGAGGGGTCTGGCTGCCATCGCCGCGCACGCTAGGCCGATAACAAGCCCTATGCCCGCGATCGCGACGTCTTCTGGGCCGCGGCCAAAGGTGGATCCGATGGTCCACCGCCGCATGCTATCGAGGACGTCCGTGGAATAAAGGCCGATGATCATCGCGCCCGATCCCAAGGCGGCGGAGACGCCGGCACCTACCAGAACGAGCGTCAGGGGATCCTGAAACCGCCGCGATACGGCTAAGACCAGCAGCGTGGTAATACCCGCGCCAGCGAGCGCGAGGGTAGTCCGCATACCGGTGGAGGTAGCAATGCCGATGGCCGTGCCTATGGCAACAAAGAATGACGCACCCGCGGTAACGCCAATAAACCCTGGATCCGCCAGCGGGTTTCTGGTCCACGATTGCGCCAGTACACCGGCCACAGCAAGGGCCGCGCCGGCGAAATAAGCCAGGAAGGTGCGCGGCATGCGCAGGTTCCACACGATATCGTGGATATCCTGCTCCCCTGCTCCGTGCAGGGCGGCGATGACCTCCCCGGGCGGAATCGAGCGGGATCCTAGCGTCAAGGACGCCACCGCCAACACCAGGCTGGCGAGGATGAGGGCAACAAGGAGCAGCTTGTGACTCTGTGCCCGCGTCATTACCGGTGCGGCGGCGCCGGTGGCGGTAGGACTATCTGCGGTGTTATCCGTCTGGATTTTTTGGCCGACTTTCGTGGTTGCTGACAATTACAGCTTCTCTTCAAACTTATCTACTGCCCAGGGGATGGTCACCGGGTTCGGCATACTCATGGCATTACCGGTATCCGTATCCAGGTAGCGCACGCGACCATCCTTGACAACGTCGAGGCCTTGGAAGGTCTTATCCTTCTTCAAGGCTTCGGAGGAACCGTTGTAGTCCAGGACAAAGAGGTAATCAACCTGGTTAAGTTTTGCGTAATTTTCTGGGGCAATGTCAACGAAGAAGCTGCTGCCATCGCCCTGCAAGGCATCGGGGATCTCCATGCCAAGATCCTCGATGAATTGTCCGCGCCCGTCCTCCTCGGTGTAGAGGCCGATTTTGCCGTCATAAGGCATGACGATGGCCGCAGATTTATCCTGCAATTCCGTGTGCTCGCGGCGGAATTCCTCGAAGGCCTTTTCGGTGTCATCGATAAGCTTATCGCCTTCGTCTTCCTTACCCACCGCGTCTGCAATGGTTTCTACCTGCTTTTCCCAGGGCACCTGCCAGTCTTCATAGCCATCTGGCTTGACGGTGGTAGGCGCGATGTCTTCCAGGGATTCCTTCGTATGCGCATCCACGGCCTGGTTCACCGCAATGATCTGGGTGGGATCTGCCGCGGTGATCTGCTCAAAGGTATCCGCGGTGAATCCGGTTGCGGTGTTATAAATCACCTCAGGCTTTGCATCGCCCAAAAGCTTCTCTGCCCAGGGGCCGACGCCGGAGCGATCACCATCGCCCTCAGCACCCCACGGTGCCACCGCCACGGGAGTGATCCCCAGGGCAAGCAGCGTATCGGCGTCACCCAGGCCCAGGCTAGCCACCCGCTGCTCGCTGGAAGCGTCAGTAGCCTTAGCCGTTTCATCGCCTTCACCGCGAGAGCAGCCTCCTAAGGCTACGGCTCCGGCAGAAAGCACTGCTACTGCACCCAAACTACGACGGCCGAAAATCTTCACCAGGCTAGCCCTTTCAAGAAGGAGGAAAATAACTTTGCTTAGCCTATACCGCAAAGAGTAATTTAGGCAAGCCTTAGTTTATTATGAGTATATTAGACGCATGAACTCTTCCCCACAATCCGCCACGATGCGTCAACACGAACTCATCCCCGTTATTCTGACCGCTAATAAACGGATCCGGCCACGCCTGCACCGCCTGACTTTTTATGCCGAGGCATTCCGGACATACACCCTCTCCGGACCCGATGAATTCTTTGGACTCGTCATGCCACAAGCCGGACAGGAATTTAGGCCCTTCCCCGTCGACGGCATAAACCTCCGCTCGGCGGTAAGCGCGATTTGCGAGGAGAGGCGGCCGGACCTGCGCTGGTATACCATCCGCGCGCGCCATTCAGAAGAAGCCACAGTCGATGTCGACGTGGTCACCCACGGCGATTCCGGACCTGGCTCGCGGTGGATTCGCCGCGCACGAGCCGGCGATACGGCGGGATTCTTTACGTGCAACGACTTGTGGCGACCAACCGAGTCGGCACAACTTCTAGTCGCCGATGCATCCGCCCTGCCCGCCCTGCGGCACATCTTGGCCTACCAAGAAAACCATAACCCGGCGATGCTTCGAGCCACCGACGTTATGGCCGTGGTAACCAGCGAGGACGAGGTAGAGCCGGGCCTTGCAACTCGGTGGGAGACGAGCGTCCGCAGCCTGCGCATCATTCATACCCAACCGCGTCAGGTGGCGGATGCTGTCGTAGCCGCTCTAAGAGCGGACTATGCCCGTGCGCCGGGGCCAGGGTACGTGTGGGCTTCCGGCGAGGGGGAGCTAGCAAAGAGCGTACGAAGCCTCGCGGTGAATGAGTGGGGCCTGGATACCACCGACGTCACGTGGGTTCCCTACTGGTTTTATGGAAGGGCCCGACCGTAGCTAAGCCCGAAAACGGCGAAGGCCCCTACCCCGAACCATTAGATTCGGAGCAGGGGCTGCGCTGGCTAGTTTTTACTTAGCCTTCTCGATGATCTCAACGAGACGGAAGTGCTTGTCCTTGGACAGCGGGCGGGTCTCAGCGATGCGTACGAGATCGCCGATGCCTGCGGTTTCTTCCTCGTCGTGCGCCTTAACCTTCTTGTTAGAACGCATGATCTTGCCGTACAGGGCGTGCTGCTTGCGGTCTTCCAGCTCGACAACGATGGTCTTGTTCATCTTGTCGGATACTACATAGCCGGTGCGAACCTTAGGAGCGCCCTTGACCTTCTCCTTCTTCGGAGTAGGTGCCTTCTTGGAATCAGTCACGTTAGCCTCACTCATGATTAAGCCTCAGCTCCCGGAGCAACGGACAGGCCCAGCTCGCGCTCGCGCAGAACGGTGTAGATGCGGGCAATGTCGCGCTTAACCGTGCCGATGCGGCGGTTGTTGGTCAGCTGGCCGGTGGCCTTCTGGAAGCGAAGGTTGAACAGTTCTTCCTTCGCATTCTTCAGGCGGGACTGCAGCTCAGCATTGTCGAGCTCACGGAACTCGTGGGCGGGGGTACCGGTTGCCATTAGAACTGGTCCTCCTTCTTGATGATACGGACCTTGCAAGGAAGCTTCTGGCCAGCGCGGCGCAGAGCCTCAATTGCAACGGCATCGTTCGGATAGCTCATCTCGAAAAGTACGCGGCCCGGCTTAACGTTAGCCACCCACTTCTCAACCGGGCCCTTACCGGAACCCATACGAACGCCGAGCGGCTTCTGGGTCAACGGACGGTCCGGGAAGATGTTGATCCACACCTTGCCACCACGCTTGACGTGGCGGTTGATGGCAATACGTGCGGCCTCAATCTGACGGTTGGTGATGTACGCCGGCTCGAGAGCCTGGATAGCGTAATCGCCGAAGTTGATGCGGTTACCGCCCTTGGACACGCCGCGACGGTTCGGGCGGTGCTGACGGCGGTACTTAACACGCTTAGGAATCAGCATGGATTAGCCCTCCTGCTTCTGCTGTGCACGCTGGCGGCGCTGGCCACCGCGGCGGGAGCGACCATTGCGGTCACGGCCACGGCCCTGTGCCGGAGCGTTCAGTTCGGACTCGCGTACGCCACCGACGACGTCACCCTTGTAGATCCACACCTTGATGCCAATGCGGCCGAAGGTGGTGTGGGCCTCTGCGGTGCCGTAATCGATTTCGGCGCGAAGAGTGTGCAGCGGAACGCGACCCTCGTGGTAGCGCTCAACGCGCGACATTTCAGCACCACCCAGGCGGCCGGACAGCAGAATCTTGATGCCCTTGACCTGTGGCTGGCGCATAGCGGACTGGATAGCCTTGCGCATTGCACGACGGAATGCGACGCGGTTAACCAGCTGCTCCGCGATGGAGTGAGCAACCAGGGTTGCGTTTGCGTCTACCTGCTTGACCTCGAGGATGTTGAGGGCAACCATCTTGCCGGTGAGCTTTTCCAGCTCGCGGCGGATACGGTCAGCCTCAGCACCGCGGCGGCCAATCACGATGCCCGGGCGGGCGGTGTGAATGTCGACGCGGACGCGGTCGCGGGTGCGCTCGATAACGACGTCGGCAATGCCGGCGCGCTCGAGGCCCTTGTTGAGGTAGTTACGAATCTTGATGTCTTCGGCTACGTAGTTCGCGTAGTCCTTATCGGCGAACCAGTGGGTCTTCCAGTCGGAAGTGATGCCCAAACGTAGGCCGTGAGGATGGATCTTCTGGCCCATTACTTGGCCCCTTCCTGCTGGCTTTCGACCACCACGGTGATGTGGCTGGTGCGCTTACGAATCATGAATGCACGACCCTGTGCACGCGGCTGGAAACGACGCATGGTCGGACCCTCGTTGGCATAAGCCTCGGAGATGACCAGGGTACGTGGGTCGAGGCCGAAGTTGTTCTCAGCGTTAGCGGCTGCAGAAGCAACGACCTTAGCAACTGGCTTGGAAGCACCCTGCGGTGCGTACTTCAGGATAGCCAGGGCTTCGCTTACGGACTTGCCGCGGACCAGATCGAGCACGCGACGTGCCTTCATCGGGGTGACGCGGACGTAGCGGGCCGTGGCGGATGCGGAGGTGATGGTCTCACTCATCGCTTATCGACGTCCCTTCTTGTCATCCTTGACGTGACCCTTAAAGGTCTTGGTTGGTGCAAACTCGCCCAGCTTGTGGCCGACCATGGAGTCCTCGATGAAAACCGGCACGTGCTTGCGGCCGTCGTGGACGGCGAAAGTGTGACCGATGAAATCGGGGAGAATGGTCGAGCGGCGAGACCAGGTCTTGATGACCTGCTTGGTGCCTGCATCGTTCTGAGCATCCACCTTGTTGAGGAGGTGCTCATCGACGAACGGGCCCTTCTTAAGGCTGCGTGGCATTGTTTACCTCCTCTTAGCGCTTCTTGTTCGGGCGACGACGGCGCACGATCATGTTGTTGGAGTAACGGTTCGGGTTGCGGGTGCGACCCTCCTTGTGGCCCCATGGGGACACAGGGTGGCGACCACCCGAGGTCTTACCCTCACCACCACCGTGTGGGTGGTCAACCGGGTTCATTACGACACCGCGGACGGTCGGGCGAACGCCCTTCCATCGCATACGGCCGGCCTTGCCCCAGCGGATGTTCATCTGCTCGGCATTGCCAACCTCACCAACGGTGGCGCGGCAGCGGATATCCACACGGCGGATTTCGGAAGACGGCATACGCAGAACTGCGTACTTGCCTTCCTTACCCAGCAGCTGAATGGAAGCACCAGCGGAGCGAGCCAGCTTAGCGCCAGCACCCGGCTTGAGCTCAACAGCGTGGATGGTAGAACCGGTCGGGATATTACGCAGAGGCAGGTTGTTGCCAACCTTGATATCTGCATTCGGGCCGGACTCTACGATGGTGCCCTGCTTCAGACCCTTAGGGGCGATGATGTAGCGCTTTTCGCCATCAACGTAGTGAAGCAGTGCAATGTTTGCGGTGCGGTTCGGGTCGTACTCGATGTGAGCGACCTTTGCCGGGATGCCGTCCTTGTCGTTACGACGGAAGTCGATCAGACGGTAACGGCGCTTGTGGCCACCGCCGATATGGCGGGTGGTGATGCGGCCGTAGTTGTTACGGCCACCAGTCTTGCTCAGCGGGCGCAGCAGGGACTTCTCCGGAGTAGAACGAGTGATCTCGTCAAACTCAGAAACGGAGGATGCGCGGCGACCCGGAGTTGTCGGCTTGTACTTACGAATAGCCATAATTCTTCCTTTTCCTTTCGGCTCTCCGGTGACGCTTAAGCGCCGCCGCCGAAGACGTCGATGGAGTCGCTGCCTTCACGGAGCGTCACATATGCACGCTTGGTGGACTTACGCTGGCCGTAACCGGTGCGGGTGCGCTTACGCTTGCCTGCACGGTTCACGGTGTTCACGGAGTCGACCTTGACGTCAAAGATCTGCTCTACGGCATCTTTAATCTGGGACTTATTGGAGTCCGTGGAGACGTAGAACGTGTACACGTTCTGCTCCATCAGACCGTAGGACTTCTCGGATACAACCGGGGCGATGATGATATCGCGTGGGTTAGAAATCTTAGCCATTAGTTCTCCTCCTTATCCGCGCCCGTTGCGCGGTTGATGAAGGTGTGTAGCGCCTCAACGGAGAACACAACGTCATCGGAGTAGAGAACGTCGTAGGTGTTGAGCTGGCCAGCGTCCAGGATCTGAACGTTAGGCAGGTTATTAGCGCTACGACGAGCGTTGATGTCCTCGCGGCCGATGACCAGGAGCACGTTCTTGCGCTCGGTCAGGGACTCGAGGAAGGCCTTAGCCGACTTGGTGGACGGCTTCTGGCCCGGTACGAGCTCTTCGATGACGTGGATGCGCTCGTTGCGAGCACGGTCAGACAGTGCACCGAAGAGAGCAGCCTTGATCATCTTCTTAGGGGTGCGCTGTGCGTAGTCGCGCGGCTGTGGGCCATGGACGGTGCCGCCACCGGTGTAATGCGGTGCGCGGATGGAGCCCTGGCGTGCACGGCCGGTGCCCTTCTGACGGAAAGGCTTGCGACCACCACCGCGGACATCGCCGCGGGTCTTGGTTGCGTGGGTGCCCTGGCGTGCAGCAGCAAGCTGAGCGTTAACAACCTGGTGCATCAGAGCAATGGATGCCTCGGTGTCAAAGATTTCAGCAGGCAGGTCTACAGAGCCGTTGGTCTTACCCTCGGAAGTGTGGACGTCTAGCTTGAGGTTGCTCATGCGTGTGCACCGCCCTTCACTGCGGTCTTAACGGTGACGAGGCCGCCGCGCGCACCAGGGATAGCACCCTTGATGAGCAGCAGGTTGGACTCGGCATCGATTTTCTGAATCTTCAGGTTCTGGGTGGTCACGCGGTCCTGGCCCATACGGCCAGCCATGCGCTTGCCCTTGAAGACGCGGCCCGGGGTAGCAGCGCCGCCGATGCCACCAACGCGGCGGTGAGCGGCCTGGTTACCGTGAGCTGCGCCCTGGCCTGCGAAGCCGTGGCGCTTCATGGCACCAGCGTAGCCGTGGCCCTTGGTCTTGCCGGTGACGTCAACGAAGGTGATGCCCTCGAAGATGTCAACCTTGACCTCTTGGCCAACCTCATAAGCAGAGGTGTCGTCCATGCGGATTTCCGCAACGTGACGGCGTGGGGTTACGCCAGCCTTCTTGAAGTGACCACCAACCGGCTTATTTGCCTTGCGTGGGTCGATTTCGCCAAAGGCGATCTGGATGGCGCTGTAGCCATCGGTTTCGGGGGTGCGAATCTGGGTGACAACGCATGGCCCTGCCTCGACGACGGTAACCGGTACAACGCGGTTGTCCTCGTCGAAGACCTGGGTCATGCCGAGCTTCTTGCCCAGAATGCCCTTGATCTCGTTTTCACTCATTATTTGTTCTCCACCAAAGTCGCTTACTGGATGTTCACGTCGACGCTTGCCGGAAGATCGATGCGCATAAGAGCATCAACGGTCTTCGGGGTTGGGTCGAGAATGTCGATCAGGCGCTTGTGAGTGCGCATCTCGAAGTGCTCGCGAGAGTCCTTGTACTTGTGCGGAGAACGAATAACTGCGTATACGTTCTTCTCGGTTGGGAGCGGCACTGGGCCGACTACACGAGCACCGGTACGGGTAACGGTCTCGACGATCTTCTTTGCAGAAGCGTCGATAGCCTCGTGGTCATAGGCCTTCAGCCGAATGCGGATTTTTTGTCCCGCCACGCTTATCCTCTTCCTCGCTTCCCCACTTTCACATTCCCGGCGTTTCCGGGGCGTGAAGCGGTGGGAAATTGCTTCTCGATTTCTCTATAACGTTGTCCGGGCTTGGGGGCCTGACACAACGCCAGTGGTCTGACTGTCATGACGACCAAGAGTTGCGGTACATGGCAAGCGCCAGAACGCAGTGCTCTCGACGGGGTACAAGACCCGTGGTCAAAGTATTGTGAAGAGGACGGTTTTCACGCATTACACGTGGAGAGTGTCCAATTCGTCTACTGCCGCTGTTTATTTGCCATGCCCCTTCTCCGGTCCATCTTCTCGGGGTGTCACTGCTCTAACGCGGACCTAGCCCGATCGGATGACCTTCCAGTCAATGTTTCAAGTTCCCCTGAAACATGGCGACAACGAAGGTGTCATGTTCGCTTTACCAGCTCAGCGTCTCCCCGAGACTGCGCTTGACGACGTCCGTCGCTCGCACCACATCTCGGTTCTCGCTACCCTGTTAAAGCAACCTTTGTATTTAAGCATGTTGGGCTGCGGTTTTTCAAGCCGCGTATTAAACCGTGCCAAAAATCACGTTTTGGAAAATTTTGTTGCCTCGCACCCCACACTCGGCTGAGAAGTATCTAAACTCGGAGGCAATGGCTGTGGACTCTTTGTCCTGCCTAGATAGTTGAATATCGCGTTCATGCATTACCCAATAAAGAAAGGCTCACTCGCCCATGTCTGAAAACAAGACCCCTGCACAAAACTCTGACAACCAGGTTCCCGCTTCCGAGGAGCGCGAGGTCAATAACAACCTGGAAACCCAGTACGGCACCACCACCATCGATGATGTCGTGGTCTCCAAGATTGCCGGCATCGCAGCCCGCGAGGTTTCCGGCGTGGATTCCCTGGGTGGCGGCGGCGCCCGCATGATCGGCAATATTCGCGAGTCTTTCGGTGCTTCCGAGGACGTCCGCCAGGGCGTAGACGTAGAGGTAGCAGAAGGCTCCGCCCGCATCGAGATTGCAATTACGGCTGAGTACGGCGTGGCCATCCACGAGCTCGCTGAGGCTATCCGCCGCAACATCATGAATGCTGTAGAGCGCATGACTGGCCTGAGTGTCGAGCGCGTCAACGTTGTTGTTCACGATGTCAAGCTGCCGAAAGATGAGTCCGAGTCTGAAGACCAGGCTGCTTTGAACCAGGGTCAGGCCTAAGCCCAATGCCTGAGCCCCGAGCACATTTCGAGCTCGAGGTAAGCCACGCCCACGCTATTGCACAGGCCATCACGAAGGTCCGCGGCGTCGCTGCACTCGACGGCGGTTCGTTCGGTTCGGTGAGTTTGTACCTCCCAGGCGAGCGCATCGTCGGTATGCGGCGACCCAATCCGCGCGACGATCGCCACCTGCAGATCAACATCCGCGTCGATATCAGCGCGGCGCCGGACCTTTATGCCTTGGCAGAAGACATCCGGTCCGCCGCACGAGGGGCATGTCCCGAACTGCAGCGCATTGACGTTGAGTTTTCTGACGCCGTGGATGGCTTATCCGCTGCTCCATCGAAGGAATAGATATGAAAAATTACACCACTTTGGGCATCATTTCCGGCCTTATTCTTGCCTTCTTTTTGCACCTAGGTTGGGGTCCGACCCTGCTCGCCGTACTCCTTGCTGCCATTGGCGGAATCGTGGGAGCACACTTTGATGGCCGTATCGATCTCACCTCGGTGTGGAATGGCCTCATCGGTAAGGAGAAAGGCCAAGGTTAATGACAGATAGTTCCACTCAGGGCCACACGCGTATCTCGCTGCGGACCATGGAACGCATCGTTACCGCCGCGATCGCTAGCGTCCCCGGCACCAAGGCCATAGAGGCCAAGCTAGCGGGCATCGGCGGCCGCGGTTTTCCACGGGTCTCGGTCCAAATGGACTCGGAGCGCGAGGTAGCGGCCGTCAACGCCACTATCGGCGTGGTGTGGCCCTCGCCGGTTACTACGGTGGCGGAGCATACCCGCGCCGCCATTTCAGAAGCCATCGCGGCACATACCGGTTATTCCACTACACGCGTTAATGTCACCGTTGGCGGTTCCGTTCCGGGCAATCGGGTAACAGCGGCAGAAGTGGAGCAGCGCCAGGTTGCTGCTGCCGTCGCGCCGCACATCACGCCCTCGCCGGTCTGGCAGCCGGTCACTGCCGAGTCGGTCAACGTACGCAGCATTGCCACACCGCAGAAAACACCGGTGCGCAGCGTCACTGCCCCGGACTCCGACATCGCGGTGCGGTCCGTAAACACTCCGCGCGAGGCTGAGGTACGCAGTGTCTCTGCTGATCTCCCTGACCACCACCTGCGCGAAATCTCTTCCCCAGGTGAACATGCGCTGCGGTCTCTCAAAGAGCCTAAGCCGGTACACGTTCACAGCGTGGCGGCACCGCGCCCAGCCAAGCTGGTCCCCAGCGGACAGGTTCGCCCGCTGTCGCGAAAAGTACAGGTATCAGCTCCTCGGCCGCAGCCGCTGCGTGATATCGAGATCCGCCACGAGTGGACACCGCGCCGCGTGCAGACCCCTAAGTCCGTTCCTGCGCGAAAGGTACAAGCCCCTCGACCACAAGCACTCAAACGTATTGAGGTCACCCCGGCCAACCCTCGCCCACTGCACGTGGATGTGCCACGGCCGGAGCCGTTGCGCGCCATTTCCATAAACCCCTACCGCCCACAAGGAGGCAACCATGGCTGAACAGCACATGCCTGAACACTTTGGGCAGCAGCCGAAGGCGTCTCCAGCGGCGCGATCGTGGGCTGTGATTCTAGGGCTGCTTCTGATCGCCGCGGGCATCGTCGGCGTGCGCGAGACGTGGCTTGTAGGTTCTGGTTCCGATGCCCAATCGTGGGTACAGCCAGTACTTAACCTCATCGCCACTGAACAGCTGCAGACCTGGATGATTTGGGCCGGTGTCGCATCCATCATCGTCGGCCTTATCTTCCTATTTGCAACGCTAAAGACGCGCCGCACAACGCACCTGCAGCTGGCTTCCGATACCGCGTCCATGTGGATGCGGCCGGTAGATATCGCTCGCCTATCTTCGGCGACTGCTCGCCGCGTGCCGGGCGTTGCCTCCGCACAGACCTCAGCGGATAAAAAGACCGCTAAGGTCACCGTCAATGGTGATACCGACGATGCCGAGCTGCAGGGCCGAGTAGAGACCGCGGTTACGCAGTGCCTGGCGCACTTAAAGAATCCGCCACAGGTCACCGTAGCTGTAGAAAAGATTCCGGAGTTGGATAACAATGTCTAGAAAACTTGCTACTTTTGACCGTATCCTGCTCGGCCTGCTGGGAATAATCCTCATCGCTTTGGGCGTGTGGCCCATCCTTATCCACTTCAATGTGGAGTTTGCCAAGTACTTAGCCCTGTGGGTGGACCACGATGCGTGGAAGACGTTGGCGGACAATGACTGGTGGGTCTGGGCGCTGGCCGGTGGTTCCGCACTACTGCTTATCGTAGGCCTGTGGCTCGTGGTAGCTAACCTGCGCCACCGTCGCTTTAATAACGTGGAGTCTGCATCGTCTAATGACAAGGGATCTATCACGACGTCGATGAACGCTATTGCCGGTGCTGTGGCCCAGGATCTGGATGGAATTAAGGGCGTCGAGCACGTGGAGCGGCTCGTGGCTTATGACCGTGCCCGCCCTACCCTGCAGTACACGGTCACGGCCAATCCGGATACCCCGGTGGAGCGCCTTACTGGCGCCGTGGAGACCAATGAACGCGATTTCCGCGCGGCTTTCCCGGACGCGGATTTGGACACCATTTATAAACTGCAATTCAGCAAGGTTGGGCCTCTGAAGGACCTATCCGAATAGCGGGTTCGGGGTCTCTGCCACTAGGACCTCTTCAATGGCCCCCAAACGGGCCGATTCGCCGCCCCCGAGGATCACTTCCAGTTCCTCTCCGGGGCGGCATTTTTCTATTCGCTGCCAAGAATAATCCTGGCGAGTAACGCGGCGATTTTCCTTGGCAAATAGGTGTAACCCATGGTCAAGAACGCCAATGGCCCCGGAGAAGCGAAGAACAAAGACGAAATCGCCTAACTCCTGTCGCTTCAGGCCCTTGAGGTCTGGGCACGTAGTGCTCAACCGCATGAGGCTGGTAACCACGCCAAAGCGGTGCTCGAAGCCTTCTGTATCACGAATGGTAAAAGGCCGGCCGGGCCCGGTTGGGCGAATGGAATCATATGCCCATACCACGGGTTGAGCTTGTGGACGGCGCACGATGACGTGGGTGGGGGTGGCGGTAATGCGGTTAGTGGGGGCGTCGGCAAGCACCAGCCACTCCCCTTCCGCAATGCGTCCGTTATCCAAGGGCAGAAGCGGTGGATGCACGGCCGCTTGTCGCTGCAACTCCGCTACCAGCTCCGCATCGCTCGCACCCCAACCGATGCCCCGATTAGCCAGCATGGCAAAGAAGGTGGCGAGGCTGAGGTCGGGTTGGCCTTCCCAGGCGCGACGGAGGGACTCAAGAGTGGGATCGATGCGGGTGGGGTCATCCATATCCGCCAAGACTACCCAGCGCCGGCGACAGGCAAGCGGTCGGGGCGCGGGCGAAGATATTCACCCCCGAGTTAATTTCATTCAATTAAATAAATACTATAAGTGTTCAACAATCGCGAACGCCATATCCCCTGTTCATCGGCGCTTTATTGCACTATTTTCCCACCTCGTCACCTCCGCCAATACCTATCACGTTAAAGGGGATTTATATCACGGGGCTAATTCGATTGTGCCCCGCGCAACAGCTTATTAAATTGGTCACATACAACGATTCGCTCGTTGGAACCACATTTACATCCCGTTTCCTGCTTAACCACGCACGGAGAATCTCTATGACTAAATATCTGATCAAAAAGACCTTGGGCTGGTTACTCATGATCTTTTTGGCTACCAACCTCGCCTATCTCTTGGCGGCCAACTTCCTGGACCCACGGTCCAATTACATCGGCCGCCGCCCGCCGCTTTCGGCGGAGGAAATCAATAACCTTCTTGAGCCCTATAACCTCAGCCCCGATACCCCGCTAGTGCAACGCTGGTGGACGTGGCTGACCAATATCCTCACCAAATGGGACTGGGGCCAATCTCCAGTGGGCGAGGTGGTGAACTCAGAAATTAGCTACCGCATCTGGGTCTCCGCGCAGCTGCTCTTGCTTTCTACTATTTTGTCCATCCTCATCGGCGTGGCCGTGGGTGTTTATACTGCTTCGCGCCAGTATAAGACCGGCGACCGCATCTGGCAGGGCATTTCCATCATCGCAATGAATACCCACGTGGTGGTCGCTTCTATCGCTGTGGTGTGGGGCGCGCTCAAAATCAACGAGCTCACCGGAAAGAAAATTTTCTATGTCGTCGGCTCCCACTCGCTGGATGTGGAAGGCTTCTTCCCCAAGCTAATGGACTCCGCGCAGCACTTGGTTCTTCCCACTATTTCGCTGGTTTTCATTAGCTACGCCAGCTATCACATGACCCAGCGCACCTTGCTGCTGGATAACTTGGATGCAGACTATGTACGCACCGCTCGCGCAAAGGGATTGACCCGCCAGCAAGCCATTCGCAAGCACGCGCTGCGCACCTCCATCATTCCAGTAGCTACCTCGGTAGCCTTTTCCATTCCGGGTATTTTCACCGGTGCGGTGATGACTGAACGCATCTTTGGCTGGAACGGCATGGGCCAGTACTTCATCGAAACCATTAGCAAGAACGACGTCAACGGTGCAGCAGCCGTCGCCGCCTTTGGCGCCGCCATGACAGCCATTTCCGCGGTATTGGCGGACGTGGTCGTCGTTGCGCTTGATCCACGAGTGAGGGTGAGTTAAATGACCCCATCTAAAGACCGCAACTATTTCAAGCAGGAACCGCGCGGGGAAATCACCGCGCACAGCGAGGTCGCAACGGGGGACCCCTTCTCCCCGGCCGAGGCCGAGCAAGTAGCCACCTTAGAGCAGATGCCGCGTGGCACTTCGCGTTACAAGCTCTACCTGCGCCGCTTCTTCCGCAATAAGCTCGCTACCCTAGGCCTTATCATCCTGGTCTTTTTGATGCTGGCAGCCCTCTTCGGCGGCTTCTTTGCCAAGTGGGACTACACCGAACCGGACTTCCTCGCCCTGTCGGAGCCGCCGAGCCCCGAGCACTGGTTCGGCACGAATGATACCGGCAATGACCTCTACGCCCAGACCATTCACGGCTTAGGGAGGTCGCTAACCATCGCCATCGTGGTATCACTGGCCACCTTGGTCATCTCCGCTTTTGTCGGATCGGCCGCGGCCCTGTGGGGCGGAGTAGCCGAAAAGGCGGTGCTGGCGGTCATCCACTTTTTGCTGTCCATCCCTACCTTCTTGCTCATTGCGCTGGTGGTAGCGGATTCTGGTGGCGACTGGAAGCTACTCATCGTAGTCCTCATTGTCTTTGGCTGGATGTACCAGGCCCGCGTGATTTGGTCTTTGGCACTTACGGTGCGCGAGCAAGACTATGTCCGCGCAGCTAGCTACATGGGTGTTTCCAAGTTGCGGACCATCGTGCGCCACGTCATCCCAAATATTGGCTCGCTTCTTATCATCCAATTCGTCTTCGGCGTGGTGGGCACCGTGGGCTCCGAGACGGCCCTATCCTTCCTGGGCTTGGGCGTCAAGCTTCCCGACGTCTCCCTTGGCACCCTCCTGCAGGGCGGCACCGCCGCAGTGCAATCCTCCCCATGGCTGTTCTACTTCCCTGCTGCAACCCTGACCTTGCTCACCGTGTCCATGGCCTTCATCGGCGATGGCCTGCGCGATGCGCTCGACCCCAACTCGAATTCCGGAGGCAAAGCATGACCTCGCCTGTCTTGTCCGTCAAAGACCTGCGCGTTAACTTCCCGTCCGAAGCCGGATCCGTCTCCGCGGTCCGCGGCGTAGATTTTGATCTCTACCCCGGCCGCACACTCGGCATCGTGGGTGAATCCGGATCCGGTAAATCAGTAACCTCTATGTCCATCATGGGCCTGCTGCCGGACTATGCAAAGATCACCGGATCCGTGAAATTCGAAGGCCGCGAGCTGCTCGGCCTGAGCGATAAGCAGATGTCTGAGATCCGCGGCAACGGCATTGGAATGATCTTCCAAGACCCGCTCTCCGCGCTCACCCCGGTTTTCGATATTGGATCGCAGTTAGTGGAAGCAATCCAGGCCCATAGGGACGTCGGCAAAAAGCAGGCACTCAAAGAGGCTACGGAGTTGCTCGATCTCGTGGGCATCCCCGATCCGCACCTGCGGTTGAAGTCCTTCCCACACGAGTTCTCGGGCGGCATGCGCCAGCGCGTGGTTATTGCCATTGCGATTGCGAATAATCCGCGCGTGCTCATCGCGGATGAGCCCACGACCGCATTGGATGTGACCATTCAGGCGCAGATCCTGGACGTCATCAAGCTCGCGCAGCGCGAAACCGGCGCCGCGACCATCATGATCACCCATGACATGGGCGTGGTGGCAGAAACGGCCGATGATGTCATGGTCATGTACGCCGGCCGCCCCGTGGAGCGCGGCGATGTGGATACCATCTTCTCCCAGCCCCGCATGCCTTATACCGTGGGCCTGCTCGGCTCCACGCCGCGCCCTGACGTATCGGCCGAAGAACCGCTCACTCCCATCGTGGGCAGCCCACCAGTGCTGGTCGATCTCAAGCAGCGCTGCCAATTTGCCCCGCGCTGCCCCGTGGCGCAACCCGCCTGCTCCGAAGGCGAGCCACCGCTGAGCCTGCTGGACGATGCCCCGGGCCACGAGAGCGCCTGCCTGCGCGCACCCGAAATCCGCGACCGCAAACTCGGCGGCGATCTCATGTTCAAACCGCCACAGCTGGCCGATGATGTCATGGCTGGTATACCCCGCGATGAGCGCCCCACCACCCTAGAAGTCACGGATCTGCGCAAAGAATTCCCGCTCACCAAGGGCGCACTGGTCAAGCGCCGCGTCGGAACGGTCAAGGCAGTAGACGGTCTCACCTTTGATATCCGCAAGGGTGAATGCATGGCCATCGTGGGCGAATCCGGCTGCGGCAAGACCACCACCCTGCTGGAAATCATGGATCTCAAACCCGAACATGGCGCTGTAGTGCTCAACGGGAAAGACGCGGCCGGGATGAGTAACTCCGAGCGCCGCGCGGCCCGCAAGGACATCCAAATTGTCTTCCAGGACCCGATGAGCTCGCTTAACCCGCGTCTTACGGTTCGCGAGGTCATTGCCGAACCTCTCAATTCCCTCGGCTTTGATGGCGACGTGGACGCCCGCATCAATGAGCTCATGGGCCTGGTCGGCCTTGATTCCTCCCAGCTTGACCGCTTTCCTAGCCACTTCTCCGGCGGGCAGCGCCAGCGCATCGGCCTTGCCCGCGCGCTGGCTACCAACCCCTCGGTTTTGGTGTTGGACGAACCCGTCTCCGCGCTCGATGTCTCCATCCAGGCTGGTGTCATCAACTTGCTTGAAGATCTGAAGAGAAGGCTGGGGCTGTCCTACCTCTTCGTGGCCCATGATCTTTCGGTGGTGCGCCACCTCTCCGATAGGTTGGCCGTCATGTATAAGGGCCAATTTGTGGAATCCGGGCCGACCGACGAGGTCTTCGAAAACCCCCAAGCGGATTACACCAAGAAGCTACTGGAAGCTATTCCGATTCCAGATCCGGAGGCCGCCCGCAGGCGACGCAACCCCGATCCGGCCGATACATCCCCAATTTCACGAAAGTGACCCGCCGCACAGCAACCGTTCTATATAGTTGACCTCACACCTAGAAGGATGTGGCGGCTGCCCCGCTTCCACATCTTTCACTTTCCTCTCACTCAAGGAGAACCCGATTATGCACAAGTTCACTCGCTTCCGGATCGCTACCGTAGCCACCCTTTCCGCCGCAGCCCTCGCGCTCACCGGCTGTGCCGCCAACTCGGGCGGAGGCTCTAATAAGGCCGTAGGCGGCCTCGACATCGAGGTCAATCCAGCCGGCGACTATAACGAAAAATCTCGCGACGAGCTCAAGGACGACGGTGAACTCACCCTCCCCATCGGCGAACTGACCGAGCAGCAAAACACCTTCCATGCCAATATGGTCACCGATACCCGCACGGTATGGGGTTGGTACAACCCACAGCTGGCACTTTACGACGGCGAGGGAAACTACACCCCAAACCCCGACTACATCGACGAGGCCAAGGAAGACAAGAAGGGCAAGAACACCGTCGTCACCTACAAGATCAACAAAGACGCCACCTTCAACGACGGCACGCCCATCGATTGGAAGGCCTTTGAGAATACCTGGCGCTTTAACAACGGCAAGGACGAAGACGTCCAGGTAAACTCCACCGACGGCTACGAGCGCATCACCTCCGTGGAAAAGGGCGCTACCGACAAGGACGTGGTCATCACCTTCGATGGCCCCTACCCGTGGTGGCAGGGTCTCTTCAACGAAATACTCCACCCCGCTATTGATAGCCCAGAAAAGTTCGACAAGGCGTATCTAGGCAAGCTGAACCCGCAGTACGGCGCTGGCCCATTCAAGGTGGACAATGTGGACTTTAAGGGTGGCACCCTTAGCCTCGTGCCGAACGAAAAGTGGTGGGGCGATAAGCCAAAGATGAAGAAGGTAAGCTTCCGCGTCATGGAATCCCAGGCCACCATCAACGCCTTCCAGGCCGGGGAAATCGACGCGGCTGGCGTGGCCGATAAGAACAGCCTCACCATTGCCGGTGAAATGGGCGAGGACATCGATATCCGCGCAGCATTGCGCCCTGCCAATGTCATCCTCACCCTCAATTCCAAGGCGCCACAGCTCAAGGATGAGGATGTGCGCCACGCCGTCTTCTCCGCCATCGACCGCGATCAGCTGGCCGAGATCCGCTATAACGGCCTGGGCTATGAAGAAGAGATGCCGGGCTCGCTTACCCTCTACTCCACCCAGGAGGGCTACAAGGACAATATCAAGGACGTCATCAAGTTCGACCCCGAGCAATCCAAGAAGCTGCTCGAGGATGCCGGATATCAACAAGGTGATGACGGAATCTTTGCTAAAGACGGCGAAAAACTATCCCTGCGCTATATCCTCATCGGCGACGATGAGGTATCCAAGTCCCTTGCCGCCGCACTTCAAAAGATGCTCAAGGACGTCGGCGTTGACCTCAAGATTGAAGAGCGCCCTTCTGCTGAGTTCTCGAAGGTAACCTCTGAGCGAGACTTCGACCTCTTCCTGTCCGCCATTGCTTCCTCCGACCCATTTGGAGTCGCCTACTTTGGCCAGTACTACGCCAGCGATTCCACACTAAATATGTCCAGCACTGGCACCAAGGAATTTGATAAGAAGATTGAAGAGCTGCAGAAGCTTCCTTCCCAGGACGAACAAATCGACCGCGTCAATGAGCTCGAATCGGAGGCCTTCGGCCACTACGGTATCCTCCCCTTCGCCAACGGTCCGCAAATGGTCGGCGTAAAGAAGGGCCTGGCCAACTACGGTGCCAACGGCTTCGCCATCCTCCCCAAGGAAGACATCGGCTGGGAAAAGTAGCAACTCCCTGCACACCTAAAAGCGCAATGCGCTGAAGCCTCCCGCAGCATCAATCAAACAGGATGCAGCGGGAGGCCTCTTTTATAGGCCAGCACCGCCCGGCCAAGGCAGCAACGGCTATTGCCGACGCTCGTGCATCGCGGAGAAAGTGGGTTAAGGATCAAAAAATCCGCCCCACCGAAAGTGAAGCGGATTTTTTATAGCTCTACTGAGCGGTTACTGGGTATCGACTAGTCGATAACCTTGGTAACGCGGCCAGCGCCGACGGTGCGGGAGCCCTCGCGGATAGCGAAGCGCAGGCCCTCGTCCATAGCGACCGGCTGGATGAGCTCAACGGACATCTCAACGTTGTCGCCAGGCATAACCATCTCGGTGCCCTCTGGCAGGTGAACAACACCGGTAACGTCCGTGGTACGGAAGTAGAACTGCGGACGGTAGTTGTTCATGAACGGGGTGTGGCGGCCGCCCTCTTCCTTCTTCAGGACGTAGACGGAACCCTCGAACTTGGTGTGCGGGGTGTAAGCGCCCGGCTTGATAACAACCTGGCCACGCTCAACGTCCTCACGCTTGGTACCACGCAGAAGCAGGCCACAGTTGTCGCCAGCCTCGGTGTAGTCCATCATCTTGCGGAACATCTCGATACCGGTAACGGTGGTGGTCTGGGACTTCTCCTGGATACCGATGATCTCAACGTCCTCGTTGACGTTCAGACGGCCACGCTCAACACGGCCGGTAACAACGGTGCCGCGGCCGGTAATGGTGAAGATGTCCTCGATAGGCATCAGGAACGGCTGGTCGGTAGCGCGCTCCGGATCCGGGATAGCGTTGTCGCAGGCTTCCATCAGTTCAACGACGGACTGTACCCACTTGTCATCGCCCTCGAGAGCCTTCAGAGCGGAGATGTGAACGATAGGAGCTTCCTCATCGTAGTCCTGCTCTGCGAGCAGCTCACGGATCTCCATCTCAACGAGCTCGATGATTTCCTCATCATCAACCATGTCGCACTTGTTCAGTGCAACGAGGATGTAAGGAACGCCAACCTGGCGAGCAAGCAGAACGTGCTCGCGGGTCTGCGGCATCGGGCCATCGGTTGCAGCAACAACCAGGATAGCGCCGTCCATCTGAGCAGCGCCGGTAATCATGTTCTTGATGTAGTCGGCGTGGCCCGGAGCGTCAACGTGTGCGTAGTGGCGCTTCGGGGTGGAGTACTCAACGTGGGAGATGTTGATGGTAATACCGCGCTCCTTCTCCTCAGGAGCCTTGTCGATCATGTCGAACGCGAATGCCTGGTTCTCCTCAGGGTACTGGTCAGCCAGAACCTTGGTGATCGCTGCGGTGGTGGTGGTCTTGCCGTGGTCGACGTGTCCGATGGTGCCGATGTTCACATGCGGCTTCGTACGCTCGAACTTCTCCTTTGCCACTGTATGTCCTCCTGGACTATATGGTGGCTACGACCTTCGCAGCCACGTGGTTGACAGTTGTCATTGGCACCCGACCCACAGTATGTGGGGCAAAGCGCTAATGACGCTTTCTTTACGTGCCAGTTACACGATCCTAGATTTATGCCACGGTTTTTTCAAACCGCCGTTATAGGAGGTAACCCCGCGAAATATCGCGGCCATTTCCCTCGACAAGAATCTTCTAAAAAGGATCCTGGGAGGGTAACGGCCGGCTCAATTCACAACCTAGATGGTTAAGCTGCAAACTCAGCCCGCCGCTACCCTGGCCCAGTTGTCCCGCTCCGCGGCGGGTCTGGCATCTACTGGCGAAGATTACCAGCCCGGACAAACCGCGGGTGGAGCGGGGCTACTGCTTAGTTAGCGCTGCCGGTGCGCTCCTCGATGATCTCCTGTGCAACGGAGGATGGAACCTCTGCATAGGAATCGAAGACCATGGTGAAGTTTGCGCGGCCAGCGGTGGAAGAACGCAGGTCACCGATGTAACCGAACATCTCGGACAGCGGCACCTTAGCCTTAACGACCTTCGCGCCGGAACGGTCCTCCATAGCGAAGACCTGGCCACGACGGGAGGAGATGTCACCGTTAACGGTGCCCATGTACTCCTCAGGGGTGACAACCTCAACGGCCATCATCGGCTCCAGCAGAACTGGCTTTGCCTTGGCCATTGCTTCCTTGAAGACCTGGGAGCCGGCCAGCTTGAAGGCCATCTCGGAGGAGTCGACGTCGTGGTAAGCGCCGTCTTCCAGGGTGGCCTTGATGTTAACCATCGGGAAGCCTGCCAGGTAGCCGTACTGCATTGCGTCCTGGATACCAGCGTCAACGGAAGGAATGTATTCCTTCGGAACGCGGCCACCGGTGACGGCATTCTCGAATGCGTAAGTTGCGGACTCGCCCTCTTCCAAGGTCTCTGGGTCCGGGTTGTACGGCTCGATGGTGCAGATAACCTTTGCGAACTGACCGGAACCACCGGTCTGCTTCTTGTGGGTATACTCCATGGACTCAACCTTCTTACGGATGGTCTCACGGTAAGCAACCTGCGGGTTACCGATGTTCGCCTCAACCTTGAACTCGCGCTTCATGCGGTCAACAAGAACGTCGAGGTGGAGCTCGCCCATGCCGCCGATAACGGTCTGGCCGGTCTCCTCATCCAGCTCGACGGTGAAGGTTGGGTCCTCAGCTGCGAGCTTCTGGATAGCGGTACCCAGCTTCTCCTGGTCAGCCTTGGTCTTCGGCTCGATGGAAACCTTGATAACCGGATCCGGGAAGTCCATGGACTCGAGGATGATCTGGTTATCCTTGTCACACAGGGTGTCACCGGTGGTGGTCTCTTTCAGACCGATAACAGCATAAATGTTACCGGCGTCTGCCTGCTCAACAGGGTTTTCCTTGTTGGCGTGCATCTGGAAGAGCTTACCGATGCGCTCCTTCTTGCCCTTGGTGGAGTTCATAACCTCGGTACCCGGGGTGACCTGGCCGGAGTAGACGCGGGTGAAGGTGAGCTGGCCAAAGAATGGGTGAGCAGCAATCTTGAATGCCAGTGCGGAGAACGGGGACTCAACGGAAGGCTTACGGGTAAGCTCCTTGTCCTCGTTTCCTACCTCGTGGCCGATAACCTCGCCGACGTCCAGCGGGCTTGGCAGGAAGTCAACCACAGCGTCGAGCAGTGGCTGCACGCCCTTGTTGCGGTAGGCGGTACCGCAGTAAACCGGGTAGACCTCGGAGTTGATGGTGAGCTTACGGATGCCGGCCTTGAGCTCGTCAATGGTCAGCTCCTCGCCGCCGAAGTACTTCTCCATGAGCTCTTCGTCGGACTCAGCAACGGTCTCAACCAGCTTCTCGCGGTATTCTTCCGCCTTGTCCTTGAGGTCCTCTGGGATTTCCTCGTAGGTAGGCTCAGCGCCGGTCTCGACCTTGCCACGCCAGGTGATTGCCTGCATATTCAGCAGGTCGACAACGCCGTCGAAGTCATCCTCAGCGCCGATAGGCAGCTGCATAACCAGCGGCTTAGCGCCCAAGCGGTCAATGATGGTCTGAACGGTGAAGTAGAAGTCAGCGCCCAGCTTGTCCATCTTGTTAACGAAGCAGATACGCGGAACATCGTACTTAGCAGCCTGACGCCACACCTGCTCGGACTGCGGCTCAACGCCTTCCTTACCGTCGAAGACTGCGACGGCGCCGTCAAGAACACGCAGGGAACGCTCAACCTCAACGGTGAAGTCAACGTGACCCGGGGTGTCGATGATGTTGATCTGGTTGTTATTCCAGAAGCAGGTCACGGCAGCGGAGGTAATGGTGATGCCGCGTTCCTTCTCCTGCTCCATCCAGTCAGTAGTGGACGCACCGTCGTGGGTCTCGCCCACCTTACGGTTGATACCGGTGTAGAAGAGAATACGCTCGGTGGTCGTCGTCTTACCAGCATCGATGTGGGCCATGATGCCGATGTTGCGGACCTTGTTCAGATCCTTAAGCACTTCTTGTGCCACGTTTATACCCCAACTTAATAGTCGTCGACGCCGTGACCAGGTTTCTGGCTATGACGCCTGCATGGATAAGGTCTTTTAATTTTTGCCACTATTGGCCGTCCTAGGTGCACGCATGCCCCTAGACTTCCATCGCTTCAGTGTACTGGACACTCCACGATGCCGCTGGACCGGGCGGGCATACCGCCCAGAAATCACACCCATTAGGGCAAAAAATGACCCAAGCAAGAGATATGTAGTTTTGTGTCGCCGCCGGAGAAAACCTGCCGGCAGCCAGCGCGAAACTTTCTTCTCGTTGCTTGGGCCATTGAAATGAGTGCTGAAATTACCAGCGGTAGTGAGCGAAGGCGCGGTTAGCCTCAGCCATCTTGTGAGTATCCTCACGACGCTTAACGGAAGCGCCGAGGCCGTTGGAGGCATCCAGAATCTCGTTTGCGAGACGCTCAATCATGGAGTTCTCGCGACGCTGGCGGGTGAAGGTCACCATCCAGCGCAGTGCCAGGGTGTTTGCACGGTCAGGGCGAACCTCAACCGGCACCTGGTAGGTAGCGCCACCGACACGGCGGGAGCGAACCTCAAGGTCTGGGCGGATATTGCCCAGTGCCTTCTCCAGGGTGCCAACCGGATCGGTACCGGTCTTCTCGCGGCAAGCCTCGAGAGCGCCATAGACGATACGCTCTGCGGTGGACTTCTTGCCGTCCTGGAGGATCTTGTTGACGAGCATGGTTACCTGCTCGGAGTTGTATACCGGGTCCTTGACTACAGGACGCTTCGGAGCAGCATTCTTACGCATTGTTTATTACTGTCCCTTCTTTGCGCCGTAACGGGAACGTGCCTGCTTACGGTCCTTGACACCCTGGGTATCCAGAGCGCCGCGGATGATCTTGTAACGAACACCAGGAAGGTCCTTCACACGGCCGCCGCGAACGAGGACCATGGAGTGCTCCTGCAGGTTGTGGCCCTCGCCCGGAATGTAGGCGGAAACCTCAATACCGGTGGTCAGGCGAACACGAGCAACCTTACGCAGTGCGGAGTTCGGCTTCTTAGGAGTGGTGGTGTACACGCGGGTGCATACACCGCGACGCTGCGGGGAACCCTTCAGCGCAGCGGTGGAAACCTCTTTACGCTTATCGTGGCGGCCCTTGCGGACCAGCTGCTGAATAGTTGGCATTTAACAGTCTTTCTGTCGAATTGCACCAATACCGAAGGAAAGGAACCAAACATGCAAAAATGGGCGCTCTTTCCCGGGGCGCTGCCGCATGTCCAGAACTCTTCCCAAGGTCGGTGCCTTGTTAAGGATCAGACTCTTCACCGCGTGCCAGCAAGGCACGCATAGTGAACTGCCGTTTAGACTAGCAAACCGATCACGCTTTTTACAAAACGCGATCGGCACCTTCTTCCTGCTAGGACCATTCCCAAACTAAATCAGCCTCAGCAGCCTTGGTGGCAAAGTAGTCCTTTTCCTGTGCTTCCCAGGTTTCAAACCACTGCTCGTAGTCGGGCTCGCGGGCGATGGCGCGTTCGCGGCGTTGGTCCCGGGGGCCGTCGATAAGCACGCTAACTACCGTTCCCCTCTCCTTTGCGGCTGCGATATTGGCCGGGGTTACGGAGCCCACCCCTTCCACGATGAGATCATCGCGCACGTCGAGGCTAGCCCAGTCTCCAGGGCTGTCCGCCTCCCAATCCCAGCGCCAATAGCCGGGATTCATGGTGCGCAATACCTGTTCTGCCACCATGTCAGAGCCCTTGTCCAGGCCGTGCCAGCCGGGGTAGAACTCATCGAGGTGTACCACGCGCCAGTTGGTGCGCTCGGCCAGCGCGGCGGAAGTCCAGGTTTTTCCGGCACCCGAAGGGCCGTCGATAAGCACGGTCACTGGCTTGAAGGCACGCTTTCTGGCTGCCGCCAGCTTGACGACGTCCTCTAAAAGGCGCTCTTGTTGGCTATCAAAGTCCATGGTCGCTCAATCACTGCTTTCGCGGTTTATAGGCCGAAGAATCTCCAGGCCCCAGTGAGTACCGAAACTACCACCGGTACAAAAGCGAGGACAGTACCTAGGGCCATAATCCACCCATCGCGGGCATGCAGCCGGGAGGGACGCGCCCACGTACGTGCCCCTCCTCCGGGTGGGGTGCGCCCAAATCCGCGCGCCTCCATGGCCGTCGCCAGCTTGCCACCGCGGCGCAGCGCGATGACCAATAGCCCAAAGGACATAGTAAGCAGGTGCTTCAGCTTGCCGACGTCGGTCAGCCCCCTCGCCCTGCGCGCCATCCCCAGCGACTGCCAATCGGATTGAAAGAGCGTCATCATGCGCACACCGGCCACTGCACCAATGACAAAGCGCGATGGTAGCTTCAGGATCTGCGAGAGGGCATCACCCAGCTCCGTAGGGTCGATATCACGGGCGAGCACCACCATGGGCAAAGCCACGGCGAAGACGCGCAGCGTAATAGCGATTGCCAGGGTGAGGGAATTTTCAGTGACATGAATAAGCCACCAGTGGAAGTATTCGGTGCCGCTGGGCTCACCATAAAGCAGCATGGAAACGCCGGAAATCGGGGCAACCAAGAAAAGGAACCACCCGGCTTTAAAGACCCTCGCCCACGATACCCCACATAACGGGGCGAAAATCAGGGTGAGCGCCAATGATACCGCTGCCGAAACCCAGTCAATAGATGCCAAAATGGGAGTGACCCAGATAAACATCATAAACACTCGTGTCAGCGGATTGGCTTCGCGCAAAAGGTTAGGCACTATCCACCTCCACATGATGATCCCCTAAAGCCTGGATAAACAAAGGATCGTGGGTGATGGAGGCAACGGTGGTGCCACCATCGGCTAGCTCGCGTAGCAAACGCACCAGCTCCACAAAGGTCTGCGGGTCCTGTCCAAAAGTAGGCTCGTCAAGAAGTACTACCTCAGGTGACGTTACCAACGCAGTAGCTACCGAAAGGCGGCGCTTCTCGCCTCCAGAAAGCGTGAAGGGATTAGCCTCCAAAAGGTGCTCCAGGCGCAGGGAATCCACCAATTGGTCTATGCGCTCTTCTGGCGGTTTTACTCGCATGACCTTTGGCGCGACGCGCAGCTCTTCCGCTACGGTGCGCGAAACGAACTGGTGCTCCGGGTTTTGGAATACGAATCCAATGCGGTCTGCCAGCTCTCGAGACTTCCACCGAATCGGTGGCCCCTTCACGCCACGGCGCACATAGTCTGCCACTCCGATCTCGCCGGAGATGGCCGGCAGCAAGCCCGCCATGGTCATCAACCATGTCGATTTCCCTGCACCATTAGGACCTGTAATCACAGTCGAAGCGCCCGCCGGCAGAGAAATCGTGCGCGGTGGGCCGAAGCGAGTAACCAAATCCTTAGTCCAGAGCGCAGCGTCTCCTTCCCTAGCTGCGCCATCACCCAACTCGCGCGCCTGCGGGAGCTCTTCGACACGGCGGCGTCGTGCTATCTGCTCAAAGGGACCATCGGCCACGATGCGCCCATGCGCAATTTCCACGGCACGGTCAAGCAATCCTTCCCATGCCGTATGCTGGTGTTCTACCACCACAAGGGTAGCCCCAGTCTCTTCTACCAGTGCAGAAACGGCCCGAACCACATCGCGGGCGCCGGCAGGGTCAAGATTGGCTGTGGGCTCATCAAGCAGCACCACACCGGCACCCATAGCGATTACACCCGCTAAAGCAAGGCGTTGCTTTTGCCCACCAGACAGGCGCTCGGTGGGAAAATCCATATCCACGAACGGGCCGACCAGATCCTTGGCCGCGGCTACGCGGCGCCAAATCTCTTCCCTCGGATACGCTAGGTTCTCGCAGCCGAAGGCAATATCGTCTCCCACCCGAGCTGAGATAACCTGCGAATCTGGGTCTTGCAACACCAGCCCTACGGGAATGGAATGTCCCGGTTCCTCCACCGCGCCGGTGGAATCTTCCAAAAGGATCTCTCCGGCGCGGGTTCCCTCTTCATCGGAGCCCAGCACCCCGGCTATAGCAGCCAAGAATGTGGACTTGCCGGATCCAGAGTCGCCGCAAAGCAATACCCGCTCGCCTGGCTCAATAACCAGGTCAATATCAGCTAACGCTGGCTGGGTGCGCCCGGCATGCGTCCAGCCAAAACCGCGGGCGGTAATTTTTGTGGGCCTTCCCGCCAGAGTGAAAAAGTCAGTCACAGTGCCCATACGCCCTAAGCGCGCTGTTCACGGCCTGCGGCGAAACGATCCAAAGCACCTGTCTTCGCTAGCGCCTTCACCACGAAAAAGCCCAAAGCACCGGCGAGGATAGCACCGGAGATAGTCAGCGTAACCAAATAAATCATTTGGAACTCGAAGGAGCGAGCCAAGTTACCGGAAAGGAATAGCTCGAGAATAAAAGCACCCCAGCCAGCCGCCATGCCGGCTAATACCGAAACTCCAAAGCCAAACCTGCGGTACAGGAAGATAGCCAGGATGATTTCCACGCCTAGCCCTTGTGCCAAGCCGGAATACAGGGTTTCAATGCCCCACTGGGAACCCAGCACTGCGGACACAGTAGCCGCTAGGACCTCTACGTATACAGCTGCACCTGGCTTACGAATAATAAGGCCACCCAGCACGCCACCAATGAGCCAAATACCGGTCGCAATACCGCCCAACCCCGGGGTAATAGCATCCATGGCCTGGAACCAGGCATAGCCCACTGCGTTCCAACCCAAGAATACGAAGCCGCAAGCTACACCCAGAACAGATGCAACCACGATATCGACCACGCGCCAATTCAAACTGCGCTTCGGGGCAGCGGACGCACGTGTAGTAGACATAATCTTCCTCCCTCTCGCCGGCATTATCCGGATCAGGTTCTACGGTTCACCGCGCATGTGGCGGCATCTCAGCCAGTCTCGGCTACACAATGGCAGCTGACAAGCACCCGTGATGTGTGCATTTTTCAACTACTTAGGCAGCGCTCCCCTAAAGGCGCCTTGCCAAAAGCTGCATTCATACTAGCAGAGCAGTTTAGCGGTACACCCTAAACATGGAAACAGCCCCGCCTTCCTGTCATTCAGAAAGGCGGGGCCATCAATATCCCGCGTTAACGCAGATTCAGCTGCACCCTAGAAAGTGAAGTCCTCATCCAGCGGCACGGAGGCACCGGTGAACTCACCGAAGCCGTCATCGCCATAGATGGAATCGCCGTAAGTCGGAATCGAGTATGCAGCGTTGCGCGCAGCCTCGGTCGGCTTGACGGAAATATTGCGGTAGCGGGAAATACCCGTACCGGCCGGGATGAGCTTACCGATAATCACGTTCTCCTTGAGACCGATGAGCTTATCGGAGCGCTTATTAATAGCGGCGTCGGTAAGCACACGCGTGGTCTCCTGGAACGATGCAGCAGACAACCAGGACTCGGTAGCCAAGGAAGCCTTGGTAATACCCATGATCTCCGAGCGCAGCTGAGCCGGCTCGCCACCTTCTGCAACCTGAGCAGCATTGAGCTGCTTAGCCTCAGAAAGGTCGATGAGGTTACCCGGCAACAAGTCCGTAGTACCCGCATCAATGACGGTACCGCGGCGCAGCATCTGGCGGATGATGATCTCGATGTGCTTATCGTGGATAGCCACACCCTGCGTACGGTACACAGCCTGCACCTCGTTGATGAGGTGCTGCTCCACGCCACGGCGGCCGAGGACCTCGAGCACGTCGTGAGGGTCAGCCGCACCGCGCATCAGGCGGTCTCCGGTCTCGACGTGGTCGCCGTCCTTGAGGGAACGCTCGATCATCGCATCCGGGTTGGACTCCATCGGGCGACGGACCTGAGCCAGGCCCTGACGCTTGGAGAGCTTCTCATAGACCACATCATCAGAACCGTCATCCGGGGTGATGGTCAGGGTCCAGAAGTTGCCCTCATCGGACAGGGATACGGTGCCGTCAACGGAAGCGATAGGAGCGCGGTTCTTCGGGTTACGGGCCTCGAAAAGCTCCTGAACACGCGGGAGACCGCCGGTAATATCGCCACCGACACCACCCTGGTGGAACGTACGCATGGTCAGCTGGGTGCCCGGCTCACCAATGGACTGTGCCGCCACGATGCCGACGGCCTCGCCGATATCGACCAGCTGGCCGGAAGCCATGGACTTGCCGTAGCACTTGGCACACACGCCAGCCGGGGTCTGGCAGGTCAGCACGGAGCGAACCTTAACCTCAGTAACCTTGGCGTCCAACAGCTTCTGGGTGAGTTCCTCGGTGAGGTCGGAGCCGGCCTCGGCCACGACCTCGCCATTGTCGTCCTTGACATCGGTCGCGAGAACGCGGCCGGATGCGGAGGTCTCCCACAGCTCGGAGAGAACCACCTTGTCGCCGGAAACCTCGCCGATGGGGACGCGAACGCCCTGGCGGGTGCCACAGTCCTCTTCGCGGACGATGACGTCCTGGGCCACGTCCACCAGACGACGGGTGAGGTAGCCGGAGTCAGCGGTACGCAGCGCGGTATCGGCCAGACCCTTACGGGAACCGTGGGAGTTGTTGAAGTACTCCAGCACGGACAGGCCTTCACGGAAGGAGGTCTTAATCGGACGGGTGATGTAATCACCGTGCGAGTTCACAACCATGCCCTTCATACCGGCCAGCGTCCAGATCTGACGCATGTTACCGGCCGCACCAGACTTCACAATCATCGGAATCGGGTTGTGGTCAGGGTACATGTTCTCGACGGCCTCACCGACGGTATCGGTAGCGTCCTTCCACAGCTCAACCAGGCGATCGTAGCGCTCGCGCTCGGTCAGAGCACCCTGCTCCCAGTACTTACGCTCGATGCGCTCTGCTTCCTTCTCATAAGACTCGAGGATCTCGGTCTTATTCGGCAGAACCAGAACGTCAGACATAGTGATGGTCACGCCAGAACGGGTTGCCCAGTAGAAGCCGGCATCCTTCATGTTGTCCAGCACCTGAGCCACGGTGATCATCGGGTACTTATTGGCCAAGTCATTGACCACGTCACCGATGAGGACCTTGTTGCCAGAGCCGCCGCCCTTACGGACCATGATGCCCTCGAGGTACGGGTAGTTCCATGGCAACAACTCGTTGAACATGACGCGGCCAATGGTGGTGTAGCCCATCCATGCCTGGCCCTTGGTCCAGCCATCCGGGAACTGCTCCTCCTCGATCTCCTTCGGCGGGCGAAGGTGATCGATGCGGACCTTGATCGGGGCCTGCAGGCCAACGGTGCCGCGGTCATAGGCCATGAGGGCCTCGGCGTAGGAGGAGTAAACGCCGGTTGCTGGCTTGTCCTCTTCTGCCTCGCGGAAGCGGCCGTTGCCACCGATCTCGTCCTCGGACTTGTCCATCGTCAGGTAGTACAGACCGGTAACCATATCCAGACGCGGCATAGCCAGTGGCTTACCGGATGCCGGGGACAGAATGTTATTGGACGCCAGCATCAAGACGCGGGCCTCAGCCTGTGCCTCAGCGGACAGCGGCAGGTGGACTGCCATCTGGTCACCGTCGAAGTCGGCGTTGAACGCCTCACAAGCCAGCGGGTGCAGCTGAATAGCCTTACCCTCAACCAGCTTCGGCTCGAAGGCCTGAATGCCCAGGCGGTGCAGCGTAGGTGCACGGTTGAGCATCACAGGGTGCTCAGAAATGGCCTGCTCCAGAACGTCCCACACCTCTGGGCGCTGGCGCTCAACCATGCGCTTGGCGGACTTGATGTTCTGGGCATAGTCGTTTTCTACCAAGCGCTTCATGACGAACGGCTTGAATAGCTCGAGCGCCATGAGCTTCGGCAGACCACACTCGTGCAGCTTCAGCTGCGGGCCGACAATAATAACGGAACGGCCGGAGTAGTCCACGCGCTTACCCAGCAAGTTCTGGCGGAAACGGCCCTGCTTGCCCTTGAGCAAGTCAGACAGAGACTTCAGTGGACGGTTGCCCGGGCCGGTAACCGGACGGCCGCGGCGGCCGTTATCGAAGAGCGCGTCCACAGACTCCTGCAGCATGCGCTTCTCGTTGTTCACGATGATCTCTGGAGCGCCCAGGTCGATCATGCGCTTCAAA
This sequence comes from Corynebacterium sp. KPL4035, assembly GCF_037908325.1. NCBI lineage: Bacteria > Bacillati > Actinomycetota > Actinomycetes > Mycobacteriales > Corynebacteriaceae > Corynebacterium > Corynebacterium sp. KPL4035. Next base: position 36,110 of record NZ_JBBMGF010000013.1, read on the forward strand.
CGGTTATTGCGGTTGATCACGCGGCGGTAGAGGTCATTCAGGTCGGAGGTAGCAAAGCGGCCACCGTCCAGCTGCACCATTGGGCGCAGCTCTGGCGGGATAACCGGGATGGCATCCAACACCATGCCGGCCGGATCGTTGCCGGAGCGCAGGAAGGCAGCGACGACCTTCAGGCGCTTGAGAGCACGCATCTTCTTCTGGCCCTTGCCGTTGTTGATGATCTCGCGCAGCTCCTCGGCCTCAGCCTCGAGGTCGAAGTTGCGGACCAGGGTCTGGATAGCTTCTGCGCCCATGCCGCCGGTGAAGTAATCCTCGTAGCGGTCAACCAGCTCTTCGTAGATGGTCTCATCGATGATCATCTGCTTTGGAGCCAGCTTGATGAAGGTATTCCAGATTTCATCCAGGCGGGCGATTTCGCGCTCGCCACGCTCGCGGATGTGCTGCATTTCCTTATCGGCAGCGTTCTTTACCTTCTTACGGGCATCGGCCTTGGCACCGGCTGCTTCCAGCTCAGCCAGGTCAGACTCCAGCTTGGAGGCGCGCTCTGCGATCTCGGACTCGGTATCGTCCTCAACGTCCTTCTTCTCCAGGAGCATTTCTGCTTCCAGGGTGGACTGATCGTTGTGGCGAGCCTCTTCATCCACGGAGGTGATGATATTGGCGGCGAAGTAAATGATGCGCTCGAGATCCTTCGGAGCCAGGTCCAGCAGGTAGCCCAAGCGGGACGGAACGCCCTTGAAGTACCAGATGTGGGTTACCGGAGCGGCCAGCTCAATGTGGCCCATGCGCTCACGGCGAACCTTGGACTTGGTGACCTCAACGCCACAGCGCTCACAGATGATGCCCTTGTAGCGGACGCGCTTGTACTTACCACAAGCGCACTCCCAGTCACGGGTGGGGCCGAAGATGCGCTCACAGAAGAGGCCGTCCTTCTCCGGCTTCAGGGTGCGGTAGTTAATGGTCTCAGGCTTTTTGACCTCGCCCTTGGACCAGCGACGAATATCGTCTGCGGTGGCAAGACCGATGCGGAGCTCGTCGAAGAGATTTACGTCAAACACGTAATGTCTCCCTTTCATCCTCGTTGTCGAGGAATTGATGGCTTTGTATGAATGGAACGTTTACGCCCTACCACGGGGACTTACCCCGCGGTGGACCAAGAAACTAATTAGGCGATGTCAGCGGAAGAGCCCTCATCGCGGGACAGGTTAATGCCAAGCGATGGGCTATCCATGTCATCGTCATCAGAGCCAGACAGCTCCATCGGCGTGCCGTCGGTGGAAAGAACTTCCACGTTCAAGCACAGGGACTGCAGCTCCTTGAGCAACACCTTGAAGGACTCAGGAATGCCCGGATCTGGAATATTGTCGCCCTTAACAATGGCTTCGTAGACCTTCACGCGGCCGACGACGTCATCGGACTTGATGGTCAGCAGCTCCTGCAGGGTGTAGGCAGCGCCGTATGCCTGCATTGCCCACACCTCCATCTCGCCGAAGCGCTGGCCACCGAACTGGGCCTTACCACCCAGCGGCTGCTGGGTAATCATGGAGTAAGGACCGGTGGAACGGGCGTGAATCTTCTCATCGACCAAGTGGTGCAGCTTGAGCATGTACATGTAGCCAACCGAAATTGGGTACTTGTACGGTTCGCCCGAGCGGCCGTCGAAAAGCGTGGCCTTGCCGTGCTCATCCACCAGCACATCGCCGTCGCGGTTAGGACGGGAGGAAGCCAGCAGGCGCTCGATCTCGTGATTGGTAGCACCGTCGAAGACCGGGGTCGCGGTCAAGGAATCCGCAGGAACGTCATAGAGCTCCTCCGGCAGGGTCTTGAGCAGCTCGGCGTTCTTCGGATCCTCGGTGTCAACCTTCCAGCCGGCGTGTGCCAACCAGCCCAGGTGAACCTCGAGGACCTGGCCGATGTTCATACGACGTGGCACACCGTGGGTGTTCAGCAGGATGTCTACCGGGGTGCCGTCTTCCATGAACGGCATATCCTCTGGCGGCAGAATCTTGCCCACAACACCCTTGTTGCCGTGGCGGCCGGCCATCTTATCGCCGTCCTGGATCTTGCGCTTCTGGGCCACGTAGACGCGAATCATCTCGTTGACGCCAGGGGCCAGATCGTCATCATCATCGCGGGAGAAGCGGGCAACGCCAATGACCTTGCCTACCTCACCGTGCGGCACCTTCATGGAGGTATCGCGAACCTCGCGGGCCTTCTCACCGAAGATGGCGCGCAGCAGGCGCTCCTCCGGGGTCAGCTCGGTCTCGCCCTTCGGGGTGACCTTACCCACCAGGATGTCGCCGGCGCGGACGTCGGCACCGATGCGGATGATGCCGCGCTCGTCCAGATCGCTCAAGACGTCTTCAGAGACGTTCGGAATCTCGCGGGTGATTTCCTCCGCGCCCAGCTTGGTATCGCGAGCATCGATCTCGTGCTCTTCGATGTGGACGGAGGTCAAGATATCCTCTTCCACGATGCGCTGGTTGAGGATGATGGCGTCCTCGTAGTTGTGGCCTTCCCACGGCATGAAGGCAACCAGCAGGTTGCGGCCGAGGGACATCTCACCATTGTGGGTACCAGGACCATCGGCCAGAACCTGGCCGGCCTCTACGCGCTCGCCCATAGAAACCAGCGGGGTCTGGTTGTAGTTGGTGCCCTGGTTGGTGCGCTCGAACTTACGCAGGATGTAGGTGTCGCGCTGGCCCTCATCATCCATGATGGTGATGACATCAGCGGTGACGTTTTCTACCACACCGGCCTTCGGGGTGATAACAACGTCGCCAGCGTCATAAGCAGCGCGCTGCTCCATGCCGGTACCTACCAGCGGAGCCTCGGAGCGAACCAGCGGCACGGCCTGCTTCTGCATGTTCGCACCCATCAGGGCACGGTTAGCATCGTCGTGCTCCAAGAACGGAATCATGGCGGTACCCACGGACACCATCTGGCGCGGGGACACGTCAACGTAGTCCACACCAGAGGCATCAGTAAGTCCGATATCGCCGTCCTTCAGGCGGACCTCAATGCGCTCGCTAGTGAGGTTGCCCTCTGCGTCTTGCTCGACCTCGGCCTGAGCAATAGCGAAGCGATCCTCTTCATCGGCGGTGAGGTACTCCACCTGGTCGGTAATCTTGCCGTCCACAACCTTGCGGTACGGGGTCTCGATGAAGCCAAAGGCATTCACGCGGGCATAGGAAGCCAGCGCGCCAATCAGGCCAATGTTCGGACCCTCAGGAGTCTCAATCGGGCACATGCGGCCGTAGTGAGAAGCGTGAACGTCTCGCACCTCAATGCCGGCGCGCTCACGGGACAGACCGCCCGGGCCCAGCGCGGACAAACGGCGCTTGTGGGTCAGGCCGGACAGCGAGTTATTGTGGTCCATGAACTGGGACAGCTGCGAGGTGCCGAAGAACTCGCGGATAGCAGCAGAGACCGGGCGCACGTTAATCAGGGAGGTCGGAGTGATGGACTCCGCGTCCTGGGTGGTCATGCGCTCGCGCACAACGCGCTCCATGCGGGACAGACCCACACGGACCTGATTCTGGATGAGCTCACCTACGGTGCGCAGGCGGCGGTTACCAAAGTGGTCGATGTCATCCGTGTGCAAGGAGATCATCTGGCCATTTGGCGCCTTCATCTCGCGCTCGCCTACGTGCAGGCGGACCAGGTACTCGAGGGTGACGGCAATGTCTTCCTCGGTCAGGGTCATCAGACCATCGTGGTCGCCGCCCAGACCCAGCTTGCGGTTGACCTTGTAGCGGCCGACCTTTGCCAGGTCGTAACGCTTCGCACGGAAGAAGGAGTTATCCAGCAAGGACTGTGCCAATTCACGGGTTGGCTGCTCGCCTGGGCGCTGCTTGCGGTAAATCTCCAGCAATGCCTCATCGGTATTTGCCACACCATCAGATTCCAGGGTGGACATCATAAGCTCGGAGAAGCCGAAGCGATCCTTGATCTGCTCCTCGCTCCAGCCCAGTGCCTTAAGCAGCACGGTAACCGGCTGGCGGCGCTTGCGGTCAATGCGCACGCCGACGGTATCGCGCTTGTCGACGTCGAACTCCAACCATGCACCGCGGGAAGGAATAACCTTCACGGAGTGCAGCGGACGCTCGGTGGACTTATCGATCGAGCGATCGAAGTACACGCCCGGGGAGCGCACCAGCTGAGAGACGACGACGCGCTCGGTACCGTTCACGATGAACGTGCCCATATCCGTCATCATCGGGAAATCGCCGATGAAAACGGTCTGCGACTTAATCTCTTGGGTGTCGTTATTGATAAACTCTGCGGTCACGTACAGCGGCGCGGAGTAGTTGATGTCCTTTTCCTTGCACTCATCCACAGTGTTTTTCACCGGTTCAAAGCGCGGCTCCGACAAGGACAGGGACATATTGCCCGAGTAGTCCTCAATCGGCGAGAGCTCTTCGAGGATGTCCTCGAGGCCGCTCGTTACGCGGGCATCATCGCCACGCGCAGCCTGCTCGCGCTCGCGCCATTCCGGCGAGCCGACGAGCCAAGCGAAAGAATCAAGTTGTACGTCAAGGAGACCCGGCAGGGCGATGGGCTCGCTAATTTTTGCAAACGAGTATCGCTTCGGGGCTCCGGGGATATTGGCCACTGACTTGGTCTGGCGGGAGACTGCCAAGATGGGTCCTTCCAGCACCTCACGCGGATTGCCTGCTCGCCCTGGCCGACGAGCCGCAAAACCGCTGGTAATTCTAGCATTCGGTCTGCTGTGGAGTGTCTGGGTTCAGAATGCACAAAATCACCTTGTCAAGTCGGTTTTGCCATCACCGGCCTGAAAGGCTAAATGTGCACCGAAGATCCAGATTCCAGCGCAACGAAATAGCTTATAGGAAAAGACCTGTCATGTAAAGACACACCACAATTGGGGCGTGTCGCTACCACGCTAGGGGGCAAGCTCGTGCTCGCCGCGGCGCTAACGCGTCCATGCCACGACTATGTGCGCGACAACCAGTGAGCACCCTACCACTAAAATCTCTCTATACCGCAACCCTGCCGGCGATTGAGGCTCCTAGCTGCTCTTTTAGCGGCTCACCGGCACCGCGCTTCCACCGTTGTGCGCGTGGTGGCCACGCCGGCGGGCATGCTTATTCTTTCCGCCAAATAGCCCCAGCGCACCGATGATTCCTAGTAATGCAAGCAGCGCGCCTACTCCAATGACTATCCAGCGGACAATCTCCGCCACGCGATCGCGCGGGAATTCTGCGGCTTCCTTCAGCAGCTCTTTTTGGTCCTCTTCGGAGGTAGAACCATCAAAGACGAAGGCACGCACGCGGCCCACACCTTCGCGGTCTGCGTAGTAGTCATCGATGTCTACATCCATACCCACCACGAGTCCGGTTTGTTGGTCTACATAGAAGTCACGGTTCCCGGAGTGGGTCAAATACCCCTGTTCCTCGCCGCCGCCCTCCTTGGGCAGGCTGGTGGTATTCCCATCGGCTGCATAAAGCTGCGCTACGTTCGTCGGCTCAATTTCTTGATGATAACGGTAGACCGTACGGCCATCCATCGTGGTTTCTTCTTCAAAGACTGCATCGACGGCCTTGCGCAGCGTCGGGTCAAAGACTGGATAATTGGTCTTTTCGGCATCCGCGGGGAACTTGAGCCAGTAGCCGTCTATGGTCACCGTGTCTGATGGAGTCGCGAGCGTATGGCTCAACGAGGCCTCCCCCATAGCTTCACCACTCAGGCGGTCCACCGAGTAGGTCCACACCTGGGCCTGGCTCAAGTCGTTTAAGCCTTCGCCCTCGCCGCGCATACGCGTCTCACCGATGCGCACGGTAGCCTTCTCTTCGTCCGAGGGCTCTTGGATATCCATGTTGATCTGGTAAGTCATCGGGCCTGAATACGGCGTGGAACCATCCTTGGACAATTGCTGGGAATCCGCGGAATCAACGTGCAATGTCCAGGTGCTGTTTTTCAGGTTCAGCGGCAGCCGCGGGGAAAAATCCAAAAATGCCGGCGCCACAACACCAGCGGCGATCAACGCGACACCGAAGCCTAGGAGCAGGACGGAAAAAATGCGGGACTTGGGCAGCATGGGGGCTAATTCTACAGCCCTTGGCGGAAATTCCTGGTTTCTACAGGCCACCCCGCCGTGCCGGATTGATTTCTAAGCAGTGTGCTTATTCCAAGCAACGATACTGCTAGTATCCGTGGTTTGGCGCGCGCACCAAAGATCAAACTCTTCCTGCAGTCCCAGCCAAAACTCCGCCGAATTGCCAAAATAGGCAGAGAGACGAAGCGCCATTTCCGCACTAATCCCAATGCGTCCACGGACCAGCTTTGAAATTTGGGATTTGGAGCTAAAAATATCCCTGGCTAAGCGGTATTGAGTAAGTCCGAGCGGCTCCAGAAACTCCTCGCGCAGAACCTCCCCAGGGTGTGGAACGGATATGATATCCAAAGCTTCCTCTCCCTCATTTGTGATAATCGATGAAGTCAACGTCCACAGCTCCTTTCCCTGTCCATCGAAAGACTACTCTCCACTGCGCGTTAACGCGGATGGAATAAAATCCGTCCCATTGCCCTTTCAGCCTCTCCAAACGATTTGCTGGTGGAATCCTTAAATCAGCTAGGGAAACGGACCGGTCAATCATGATGAGTTTGCGGCGCAGGATCTTCCGCAGTTCAGGAGGTACATACTTTGGCGCCTTACCATCTGTGTGAAAGCGCTCTAAGCTATCCCTCCTAAACTCCACAACGCCATGGTGTCATACTTTGACACTATTGGCCATTGCTGCACTCCACGCACTACGCTCGCAAACACAAAACGAGGAAATCCCCAGCTCCCACCGCGTGCAGCGGTAGAAGTGGGGATTTAAAAGCGGAAAGCTCAGTGAAATTACTTGAGCTCGACGGAAGCGCCAGCCTCTTCCAGCTTGGTCTTAGCAGCCTCAGCGTCGTCCTTGGAAGCGCCCTCGAGGATAGCCTTAGGAGCACCCTCGACCATTTCCTTAGCTTCCTTCAGGCCCAGGCCGGAGACGATCTCGCGGACAGCCTTAATAACGCCAATCTTCTTAGCGCCAGCGTCGGTCAGAACGACGTCGAACTCGGTCTTCTCCTCAGCGGCACCAGCGCCGCCCTCAGCCGGAGCGCCAGCTGCAACAGCAGCAACCGGAGCAGCAGCCTCAACGTCGAATACCTCTTCAAATTCCTTAACGAACTCGGACAGTTCGATGAGGGTCATTTCCTTGAAAGCTTCAATGAGCTCGTCCTTGGTGAGCTTAGCCATGATGGCAAGTCCTTTCTGTGTTGTGTGAGCGCTGCACCTACATTAGGCAACGCGCACGGTGTTGTAATTGTGCGTCTTTTGTGACGACTTAAGCTTCTGCTTCCTTCTTGTCCTGCAGGGCTGCGACGGTACGTACAGCCTTGGTTGCAGGAGCGTTGAAGAGAGCGGCTGCCTTCGCCATAGAACCCTTCATAGCGCCAGCCAGCTTTGCGAGGGTGGTCTCGCGGTTGTCCAGCTTGGCGATGGCCTCAACCTGGTCGGCAGACAGTGCGTTGCCGTCCATGTAGCCACCCTTGATGATGAGTGCCTTGTTGTCATCAGCGAACTTGGTGATGACCTTCGCAGCATCCACTGCCTCACCCTTGATGAACGCAATTGCGGTCGGGCCAGTCAGCAAATCATCAAGACCTTCGATGCCAGCTTCCTTGGCAGCGATCTTGAAAAGGGTGTTCTTGGCGACGGAGTATTCAACGTCAAATCCCAGATCGTTACGCAGCTCCTGCAGCTGGGATACGGTCAGGCCGCGGTACTCGGTCAATACAACAGAGTTAGCGCCAGCCAGCTTCTCCTTCAGCTCTGCCAGGTCTGCAGTGTTCTTTGGGTTTGCCATTGTCTCTCGCCTCCTTCCAAAACATCTCTTTTATTATTCCGCCGGGACCTTCCTTATTTCGGTTACCCGAAATAACAAAAGCCCCGTGCAAGAGCACAGGGCGCGCGACATAAGAGAATGCCGCGAATAATCGCAAAGTGTCTCCTGCGTGGGCCGCCTCCTAGGATGGAGAACCTTCGATCCAAATGGATGACCAACGGTCTTCGGTGAACTTTGACTCGGCCTGAAGCGGCCGTTCAAACTTCGTGGAAAACACTACCTTCCCACCCACGGTTTCTCCAAATCCCCGTTTTCGCCGCGTAGGATAGCCGACATGACCTGCCTGATGTGGTTTCGCGATGACCTGCGCCTACACGATAACCAGGCCCTTCGCCGCGCGGCCGAAGCCGCCTCGCTTGCAGGCGTTCCCTTGGTCGCCGTCGTGCTCGACGAGCCGGCCTATCCGGGTACCCGCCCACTGGGCGGCGCCACCACGTGGTGGCGCGAGCGCTCCCTTTATGCCCTTGCACACGACCTCGCCGAGCACGGCGTGGAGCTCCTTCGCGTCGCCGGTGATGCCCGCGTGGAAATCCCCCGCCTAGCCGCCGAACTCGGCGCCACTACCGTCACGTGGACGCGCCGCTACCACGGCCCGCTGCGCGAGGTCGATGCCGCCGTCAAGGAAACCTTGACCGCTCGAGGCATTACCGCCACCTCCGCGCCCGGTTTTACCTTGGTAGAGCCCTGGGAGGTTACCAATGGCCAGGGCCAGCCCTATAAAGTCTTTACCCCCTTCTCCAAGGCCGCGTCCTCCCAAGTGGCAGGCGATGAGCCGGAGGGGGTGCCGGAGATGGGGGCGTCGGCAAGCATTGCGTGCTCTTGGCCCAAGCCCACCGAGCCAGCGTGGGCCGCATCCCTGGCCGAGCACTGGACGCCCGGGGAAGCCGGTGCGCGAGAGCGCCTGGCGCAGCTGGACTTGGCCAACTACGCCGAGGAGCGCGATATCCCTGCGCTTAATGCCACCTCCCTACTCTCGCCGCACCTGCGCTTCGGCGAGGTCTCGCCGCGGGAAGTATGGTTCGCCGCGGCCGAGGAGCCGGAGTGCGCCAAATTCCACTCCGAGCTACTGTGGCGCGACTTTGCCTGGCACCGCCTCTACCACCTGCCCAACCTTGCTACCGAAAACGTACGGGAAAAATTCGACCGCTTCGATTGGTCCTGGGATGACCCACGCCTGACAGACTGGCAGTCCGGTACCACGGGCATCGCGCTTGTCGACGCCGGAATGCGCGAGCTTTGGGCCACCGGCTATATGCACAACCGCGTACGAATGGTGGTGGGATCTTTCCTCACCAAGAACCTCGGTATCCACTGGCGCCTAGGCGAAGAATGGTTCTGGGATACGTTGGTAGATGCCGATGCCGCCTCCAACCCCTTCAATTGGCAGTGGGTGGCTGGCTGCGGCGATGACGCCGCACCATTTTTCCGCATCTTCAACCCCGAAACCCAGGCCAAGCGCTTCGACCCCGACGGCGAATATGTGCGCCGCTGGGCACCCGCGCTGTCTGGCCCACCCATAGTGGACCTAAAGGAATCGCGCCAAGCCGCCCTCGACGCCTATGCGGAGATCAAGGACTAGGTCGGCGGAAGAGGCAGAAATAAAGGTCTACCATGGGGCCAATGATGAGCCCTAGGATTCATTCTCAAGCGCACCCGCCCATCGGCAATACCCCACTCATGCGAGTGGAGGCGATCAATCCTCGGCCGGATGTCCACCTCTATCTCAAACTCGAACAGTTCAACCTTGGCGGCTCTGCAAAAGACCGTACCGCCCGAGCACTAATCCAGTCGGCCCTTGCCGCCGGCGATATCCGCCCAGGGTCGACGTTGGTGGAATCTTCCTCCGGCAACCTGGGCATGGCTCTAGCTCGCCAAGCCCCGCTGCAGGGAATGAAGTTCCACTGCGTGGTGGATCCGCGCGTCAATGCCTCCACGGTGGCCACCATGCGGGCCTATGGCGCACACGTGGAATTGCTCGACCACCCAGATCCCGAAACCGGCGATTGGCTCACCGCCCGCCGCACCCGCGTGGCCGAGCTATTGGAAGAGATCCCCGATTCTTTCAACCTCAACCAGTATTCCAATGAAGCCGCCTTCCACGCCCACGCGGAGGGCACTATGACTGAGATCCTGGATCAACTCGGGCAGGCACCCAGCCATGTGCTCGTGGCTATGAGTACCACCGGAACCCTTGGCGGCTGTGTCCGCAAACTTTCCGAGGTGGGAGCCAGTACCCAAACAATCGGCGTTGATGCAGAAGGCTCCGTACTTTTCGGCGGTGAGCGTGGCACCCGCATGCTGCCCGGCTATGGCGCAGGTATCGTGACCGACCTATCCACCAAATTTTCGCCCTCCTCCGTCGAGCGGGTCCCCGATCTCGAGGCCATCGTGGCCGCCCGCAGGCTCGCCCGGGCCGAGGGTTTGCTGCCGGGTGCTTCCGGCGGTGCTGTTATCGCAGCCTTCCAGCGCCTCGCCCCCTCCCTGCCGGCGGGGGCGGAGGTGGTTGCCGTGCTACACGACGCCGGCCAGCCTTACTTAGACACTATCTATAACGATTCCTGGGTGTGCGAAAACTTCGGCATTTCACCTGCCGAACTTGCCGCGCGCAGCGAAGGGACGGCGCAGTGACTTCCGCTAAGCCTGCCCGACGCATTGCCATCATCGGAGGCGGTCCGCGCGGTCTCTGGGCCGTAGAGGAACTCATCGAGCGCGCCCGCATCCCCATCGATGTCACGGTCTTCGACCCGTATCCGGCCGGTTCAGGCGCTGTCTACCGCCCGCAGCAGCCGCCCCACTGGCGCCTCAACGTCAACTGCGCCATCGTCACCACCGCCCACGATAATTTCAACGCATGGCGGGCCCGCCGCGGTGGGGACACCACCGATGCCTTCCCACCGCGCGCCGAAGTGGGCCAATTCCTCGCCGATACCTGGTCCGCCGCATTGCAGCGCGCGCCGGCGCACGTTGGCATCCGCCACCTGCCGCACCGCGTGAGCGAAGTGAGTAATGACGGAGAAGGCTTCATGGTCGACGGCACCCCCTTCGACGACGTCCTGGTCTGCACCGGACACGACCATCTCCATGCTGGTTCCTTGGTCCACGAAACTTCGCGTGTGCCCGTCACCGGTCTCTATTTCGGCGCCGACCTCCCTAGCGCTCCACGGCGAATCGGCGTGCGCGGTGCCGCCTTAAGCTTTATCGATGTATGCCTGCTTTATGGCGATACCGCCGAGGTCATTTATCCGGTTAGCCGCAGCGGGCGATTTATGGAGGTAAAGCCCTCTCCGGAGGCACCGCTGCCGGAGGTGTCGACGCGGTGGCGGCAGGCCTGTGTGCACATCACTAACGCCGCAGATTTGCGCGAGATCCTCATCGGGGCCGCAGCCGAGTTCGGTGACTTCTCTAGTGCGGAACTAGCAGCCGTTATTGATGGTCAGGATTTCACTGGCGCTGCGCTCGCTGAGCTCGAGGCTTCCCTCCGTGCGGTCGAGGGTACTGGTCCCCTGACTCCGGCCACGGCCGTGGGCGCGGCTTTTCGTGGGGTCTTCCAAGACTGCGTCGATTGGCACCAGGCACACGGCCCAATGCCCGGGTTCCGCGAGCTCTCACGCACCCTTGAGCGGGTGGCCTTCGGCCCACCACCGGTCACAGCCAGGCGTCTGCTCGAGCTCATCCACTCCGGGGTGGTGGATACCCAGTATCTAGGCACTCCTGAGCAGATAGATTCCTGGCGGGAGAAGGGCGGCGTGGACCTGCTTATCGACGCCACTGTGGCTCCCCAAGCCACCCCCTCCCCCTTCCATAACGTTCCTGGTGTGGTGGAAATTGGCCGCATGAATGAGCTCTCCCTGCCCGGGCATGACTCTCTTAACCGTTTAGTACACGATGACATCCCCCGCTGGGCGGAGAAAGTAGGAAACCCATGACCACCCCTCCCGTTGCCCCACTGCCGGTCCATGGCACCGTCCCGCTGCGTGCCCGATGGGAGCAGTGGATGCAAGAGCTCGTGGAGAACCCGCAAGAAGTTAGCGCACTCACCTCGCGCTATGGTTCTCCGGTAAACGTGCTTAATCCCGCGCCACTGCGCCACAATGCCCAAGAGCTACTAGACGCCGGTGCTTCCCACGACGTGAAAACTCGGGTATTTTTCGCCCGCAAAGCCAATAAGGCGCTGTGCTTTGTCGACGCCGCTCGCGAGAGTGGACTCGGCGTGGATGTAGCCAGTGAGAACGAGCTACGCCAAGTACTCGAGCGCGATGTAGCCCCAGAGCGCATCATCCTCAGCGCTGCTATCAAAAGCGATGGTTTGCTCCGCCTCGCGATTTCGCGTGGCGTTACTATATCGTGCGATTCTCGCGCAGAATGCGGCCGCATCGCCGCAATCGCGCGAGCTTTAGAAACCACCGCCCGCGTGGCGCCGCGCCTTGCTCCAGATCCAGACGCCTTACCACCGACCCGCTTCGGGGAAAGGCTACCTGCATGGCAGAAAGCGGAGTGGCCCGCGGAGCTTCGTGCCGTGGGCGTCCACGTCCATCTGCATGGTTATAGCGAGGCCGACCGCCGCACCGCCCTTGCAGAGGCCATTGCTCTAGTCGAGCACCTACGCGCAAAGAACCAACCCGCTAATTTCATCGATATCGGCGGCGGCGTGCCCATGAGCTATTTAGAATCCCGCGAGCAGTGGGAAAACTACACAGCGCGTATCTCCACGCAACGCGCTGGTACCGGTGACCCCTTTACCTGGAAATCGGATCCGCTCTCCAATACTTACCCATTCTGGCAGGAACCGACGCGCGGTCAGTGGCTGAACCAACTTCTCTCCGGTGAGGTCCCCGGCTACGGCAACGCCGGTGGTGCCCTGCGAGAGCGGGACATCGCCCTCCATCTAGAACCGGGCCGCAGCCTCCTCGACGGCTGTGGTGTCATCCTCGCCGAGGTGAGCTTTCTCAAAGAACGTTCTGATGGCCTGCCCCTTATCGGTGTGGCGATGAATCGCACGCAGTGCCGGACCGCCGCGGATGACATCCTGCTAGACCCCCTCCTCGTGCCTACAGCCGGTTCAGCAAAGGAGGTCTCCCGCGAGCGACGTACCGGCTTTGTAGTCGGTGCCTACTGCATTGAAGACGAGGTGATTCTGCGCCGCGAACTGGACTTTCCAGCGGGCATTGCCGTAGGAGATACCCTCGCCATTCCCAACACGGCCGGATATTTTATGCACATCCTCGAGTCTGCTTCGCACCAGATCCCCTTGGCTCGAAACGTCTACTACGACGGCGGCGAATGGGTGCCAGACGATATTGACGCCACATAACTACTAGTGGCTCGAGATATAGAAAAAGGGCTTCGAAGAATTGCCTCGAAGCCCTTTAGCCTTAAACGCAGTGCGTCAGAACTGCTTAAGCGGTGTAATCCTTGACCACGGAACCGTCAACTGGGATGCCCGGGCCGGAGGTGGTGGAGATGGTAGCGCGCTTGATGTAGATGCCCTTAGCGGAAGAAGGCTTCAGGCGCTGGATCTCATCCATGAGGGCGCCGTAGTTCTCAGCCAGCTTCTCAGCATCGAAGGAAGCCTTACCGATGATGGCGTGCAGGTTAGCAGCCTTATCAACGCGGAAGGAGATCTTGCCGCCCTTAACCTCAGAGATTGCCTTAGCAACGTCTGCGGTAACGGTGCCGGTCTTCGGGTTCGGCATCAAACCACGTGGGCCCAAGACGCGGGCAACGCGGCCAACCTTGGCCATCTGATCCGGGGTAGCGATAGCAACGTCGAAGTCGATGTTGCCCTCGTTGATCTGCTCGATCAATTCAGCGGTGCCGACGATATCAGCGCCAGCTTCCTGAGCGGCGGTAGCCTTCTCGCCTTCTGCGAAGACAGCAACGCGAACGTCCTTACCGGTGCCGTTAGGCAGGGAAACGGTGCCGCGAACCAGCTGGTCAGCCTTGCGCGGGTCAACGCCCAAACGGAAAACAACATCAACGGTGGCGTCGAAGTTCTTGGAGGAGGTCTCCTTAGCCAGCTTGGTGGCCTCGATCGGACGGTACAGGCGGGACTTATCTACCAGTTCCGCAGCGGCCTTATAAGCCTTAGACTTGGTGCTCATTTAACAATTCCTTTTCTGGATTGGTGTGGTGTTCGGCGGGCCGTAGCTGGCCCTACCACATAAAGTTTTTACTTCTCCGGTGCGCCATCAACGGTGATGCCCATGGAGCGGGCGGTACCGGCGATGATGCGAGCGCCGTTCTCGATGTCACGTGCGTTCAGGTCCGCAAACTTGGTCTCTGCGATTTCCTTGCACTGGTCCCAAGACACAGAGCCGACCTTGTCGGTGTGTGGAACGCCGGACCCCTTCTTGATGCCAGCGGCCTTCAGCAGCAGCTTGGCTGCCGGCGGGGTCTTCAGCTTGAAGTCGAAGGAACGGTCCTCGTAGACGGTGATCTCAACCGGAACCACGTTGCCACGCTGGTTCTCGGTAGCGGCGTTATAAGCCTTGCAGAATTCCATGATGTTGACGCCGTGGGCACCCAGTGCCGGGCCAACTGGCGGTGCCGGGTTAGCGGCGCCTGCCTCGATCTGCAGCTTGATGAAGCCAGATACCTTCTTCTTAGGAGCCATCGAATTACCTCTTTCCTGTGTTACCGGGATAGCCGCCACGATGAATAACGGGATCCCGTCCGGATGCTCACCTTCAGTGGGCCACCGGAGGATGAAACGTTTTTCTTATACGCACGCCAAAGGCGCACGGCGTTCCAGTTTAGAACACCGTGCGCCCTGCACAAAATCACTTTTAGGAGATGCGCTCAATCTCGGTCGGCGACAACTCCACTGGGGTCTCGCGACCAAAGATGGATACCAGTCCCTGCATCTTGCCGGTCTCTGGGTCGATCTCGGAAATGGTGGCGGAGACTGCGGCCAGCGGGCCGGACAGGATGGTCACTGCCTCGCCTACCTCGAAGTCGTGGGCGTACTTCTTTGCCACTTCCTTTTCTGGCATGGCCACGACCTGCTCGCCCTCGGTCTCATTCGGGGCGGCATCGCCCTTGGTGGACGGTGCTTCGTTCGGCATCAGGAATTTAGCCACATCGCGGGTCTTAACCGGGGTGGCGTTGCCCTCGTTGCCCACGAAGGAGGTCACACCAGGGGTTTCGCGGATGACGGACCAAGCGGCGTCATTGAGTTCGGCGCGGACGAGGACGTAGCCCGGCAGCAGCTTGCGCTTCACAATCTTCTTCTTGCCGTCTTTGTTCTCAAGTACCTGCTCAATAGGAACGACAACCTCGAAGATAGAGTCCTCCACCTCGAGGGTCTGGGCACGCATGTCCAGGTTGGTCTTTACCTTGTTTTCGTAACCGGAGTAGCACTGAATGATGTACCACTGGCCCGGTTGCTTCTTCAGCTCGCGGGTAAACGCACGCAGGCGCTTGCGGTAGGCGGCGTCTTCGGACTCATCCTCGCCAGCCTCTGGAGCTGCGGCCTCTGCCGCGCCCTCGGCGTCGGCTGCTGCCGATTCCGATTCCGCTCCCGGTGCCTCGGCTGCCTCCGCAGACTCGCCTGCAGCGTCGGTGGACTCTGCTGCTTCTTCTACTGCGGGCGCGCTTGGGGTAGCGTCCTCCTGCTGTGCTTCTTCAACGGAGCTAGCGTGCTCTGCCGCCTGCTCCTGCACGTTGGCCTGCATAGCCTCCTCTAGGGAGGTGCCTACGGTTTCGACGTTATTCTCGTCGCTCATGATTCTTACTCCAAAAATTCCTCGGCGCGTTGCGTAGGACTAGCCTACCCGCCCGCGTATGGGCAAAAAGTATCCCGCCGTTCCTTCAGTGGAAACAGCGGGATAAAAGATTATGCGGCTATCTTACTAATCAGAGAGAACCTGCTCAACTCCGAGACCGGCCAGAGCGTCCACACCCCACACCAAAACGGTCATGACGATGAGGAAGGCAAAGGTAATGAGGGTGTACTGCAGCATCTCCTTAGCGGTCGGCCACACCACTTTCTTCATCTCAGTTGCCACCTCGCCAGGGAAAGCGGCTACGCCACCACCTGGGGTGTCATCGTGATTCTTATCCTCTACGCGGACGACGTGCTTATCGGCGTAGTCCGCGGAGGACGTGGTAGCCGCACCAGAGAGCTGACGCTTACCGGTCGGGCGCGGTGCACCCGAATTCTTCGGCTGCTGCTCATCGCTCACAGCTAACCCTCCTTGGGAACTAAATCTAATAGGGCGCTTAACGCGCACCTCCATAACTTTGTCAACCCTAGCAAAGCTTGCACTGCATGAAAAGCTGACCACCGCATTTATAAGACGTAGCCTTGGATACATTGGGCGAGCACAGCGGCGAGCAAGGCTCGACCGGGAGGCAGATTCTAGTGGTCGTGGAAACACTTCCTATGTTTCGGTTGAGTTTATCAGTGCGGCCATTTTCTCGGCTGGTG